>JBBKXS010000346.1:0-18147 GCA_037969605.1 Flavobacteriaceae bacterium | reverse complement strand
TATCAAATCAACCACATAAGAAAAGGACTTATTTTTTCTCTATATTTGCAAAACTAATTACAAATAAATGAGTTCTAAATTAATAGCACCTTCAATATTGGCAGCCGATTTCGCCAACCTTCAACGTGATATAGAAATGGTCAATAAAAGTGAGGCCGATTGGTTTCATATCGATATTATGGATGGTGTGTTTGTACCCAATATCTCTTTTGGAATGCCAGTTTTAAAAGCCATTTCTAGACACACTAAAAAACCCATAGACGTGCATTTAATGATTGTTGACCCTGATAGATATATCAATACTTTTGCGGAACTGGGCAGTAATATGCTCACCGTTCATTACGAAGCTTGCACACATTTACACAGAACATTGCAAGCTATTAAGGCTGAGGGCATGAAAGCTGGAGTAGCCCTGAACCCTCACACGAATGTGAATGTTTTAGAAGATACCATTAACGACATTGATTTGGTCTGTATGATGAGTGTTAATCCTGGATTTGGTGGCCAAAGTTTTATTGAAAACACCTATAATAAAATCTTACAATTAAAAGACCTCATCAAAAGAAAAGGAGCTACAACTCTTATAGAAATTGATGGCGGTGTTACAAATACAAATGCTATACAATTGGTTAAAGTTGGCGCCGATGTTTTAGTTGCAGGGAACTTTGTTTTTAAGAGCAACAACCCACTAGAAACCATAAAGGATTTAAAGCATTTAGCAAATTCTTAATATTGCCTTATCATGTAATTAGTTAAACCTGTATCGGTTACAATTCTAATCAATTCATTTTTATCTATAAAAGTAACCTTTAAATTCAATTTTCGTTAATATCCTGCAAAATCAAAATTCAGCATTTGTTTGGTTTTATCATAAACCTCCGGAAATTGTGATTTGAATTCATCAGGAGACTCAATAAAGGTTTCAATAACCACAGCAAGAAATTCAAATTGATTGGTGTAGGCATATTCCCTAAAATATTTGGATGAAATCAATGCTTTTCTCAACTGTTCTTTATTTGTGAGCAAATCGGTAAGCTCTTTAAACGAATCTGAAAAAATGGTTGAACTTATATCCCGTTCTTTTATACTGTTTAAATGTATTGCGTGCGCAAATTCATGAATTCCAAGATTGATCTTGTCGTGATTGTTTTCAAAACCACTCTTAAAATCTTTCCAAGACAGTACCAATGTCTTTAATTTTGGGTTAAATTCGCCCTTATGATATTCATCATTTGCACGTGAATAAAACTCCTCAGGATAAATAAAAATACGATTGAGCAAACCAATATAAAAATCCCTGAAACCAAAGGTTAACATCACCGCTGTTGCAGATATAAGAACTTTCATTTCCTCAGTAATTTCTAAACCCGATCTACCAATAAAATGCTTATCCTTAATAAATGACGCCACGCGATGTTCGAAAATACATTTGTGTTTTGGTGTTAATTTATTATAAAACCTAAACTGCTGCCTCAAAATTGACTTTTTATTTTCATCAAGTTTTCTTAAAAAAAAAGGAATATGAATATAGAAAGGCTTTTTACGGCGCATCACATAACTTAACTCGACCATTTTTAGCGCAAAGTTCAGGAGCATTACCAATAAAAAGAGAAAGAAAATACCTATAACAATTTGGCCACCAGTTGTAAGTTGTTCTATTAGAATGATTGATTTCACTATATAAATAACGTTAATTATAAAAATACATTGTGAGGGAAATTAATACAAGAGAGAATTCAAATATACAAATAAGCACTAGAAACTACTTATTAGTATTTGGTATATTCGACGAATGGAGGATTAACCTCACTCCGTTTGTCGTTCCCTCAAAGCTCAAATTTTGAAAACCGGGATTAACATTACTGTGCTAGTTGTTCTCTAAAAGCTAAGCTTTGAAATTAAAAAACCTAAACTTATAAATGCAAGTAAACTTGATTTAACGTTTAGGTTTTTTATTTATTTGTGACCTTGAAGGGATTCAAACCCCCAACCGCTGGAGCCGAAATCCAGTGCTCTATTCAGTTGAGCTACAAGGCCATTAATTCCTGAAGTTGCAGGAATATGTTTTATGTTAACTTACTCTTAACTATGTTCGAAATCGTCTTTCCATCAGCTTTTCCAGCTAGTTGTTGATTTACAATTCCCATTACCTTTCCCATATCTTTCATTCCCTCTGCTCCTATCTTTGATATGGTTTCTATTACTACTTTTTCAATTTCAGGTTCACTTAATTGAGTTGGCAAAAATTTACTAATGATTTCTGCCTGAGCCAATTCTGGTTCTGCCAAATCATTTCTGTCTTGTTGTGCATAAATAGTGGCACTATCCTTCCGTTGTTTAACAAGTTTAGATAGGATTTTTATTTCATTTTCTTTGGTCAATTCCTCTTTGGAACCCGTTTCGGTTTGTGCCAGCAATATTTCAGATTTAACTGCCCTTAATGCTGCTAAAGCCGTTTGGTCTTTTTCTTTCATGGCAGCTTTCATAGCTGTCATAATATCGTCCTGTAAACTCATGATTCCAATAATTATAAATAAAATGCGAAGATACTAAAAAGTCTTTAGTAGAAGCAAGGGTATTTTACTTCAATGAATGAAAAAATCAAACATAAAGAAACCCGAAAAGTTGTTGTTGAAACTTTTCGGGTTTGACTACATTAAACACTAAACTAAAATTCGCTATTAATCTACGTTGTCGTGTAAAAATGAATTATTATTTCTTAATTTAATATCATCGTTGTCATCTGTTCCAATGGACATTCTTGAAGCATTGGTTTCTGACGAATGATGTGTTTCTTCTAAATTAACACCTTGTCTTTTATAAGCAGGTTCCCGTTCAATTTCATCTATTTTAGATGTATTGAACTTATAATTGAAGTCTTTCATCTTGCGTCGTCTTTCGTCTGCTCTTTCTTTTAGAAGTTCTGAAATTGGACTGTTCATTGGGTCTATATCTTCTTGTGCGATAGTCTCTTTGGCTTTAGCTTCAATGACCTTTTTTTCAAATACTATTTCTTCCTCAACTTCAGGTTCTTTTGTTTTTGTTTTATTCATAGAAGATTCAAAGCTCATAAAGTCATCCAGTGCATAGCGAGTTTCTCCTGTTTCGTTGGCTTCTGTAACAGGCACAATCTCTATATAGTCTTTTACTTTATATTCTTTAACTTCCTCATCCAATTCGAACAAAACCTTGTTTTCTTTAGAGTCTTTCTTTTTTTGATCTGAAATAGGTAAATCGAATGTCAATGTTATTTGCTCTTCTTCATAATCGTTAAGCTCAACCTTCTCTACTTTAGTTTCTTGTATAGGAGTTATAATAAAATCCTCTTCTTCAGTTATGTTATAGTCCAAAACTTCATCATATACCACATTTATGTTCCTAATAATTTCTGTTGTAGGAATTAATTTAGAATGAGTATCCTCTTCAGCTTCGTCAAACTCCAAAATGTGTTTTACCACTTCTGTTTCTTTTAATTCTTTTTTCTCTAGAATAATATCTGGAGTAATAATAGCAGGTTCTTTTTCTTTCTTTTTCATGTCTTCACTACCATCGTCCTCTAATGCATGAACTACTTTTTTAATTTCGGTATTGGAAATTTCATGTTGTTGATCAATGTTAAAGCCTGTAGCTATAATAGTTACTGAAATTGATTCTTGAAGCGATTCATCATCCCCTACTCCCATTATTATATTAGCACCATGGCCCGCTTCTGTTTGAATATGGTCATTGATTTCACCAATCTCATCAATGGTGATTTCCTGTGAACCAGAAACGATGAGCAACAATACGTTTTTGGCACCTGTAATTTTATTGTCATTTAGAAGTGGCGAATCCAAAGCTTTCATAATAGCTTCTTGAGCTCTAGTCTTACCAGAGGCAGTAGCAGATCCCATAATTGCTGTACCACTATTACTTAAAACCGTTTTGGCATCACGTAAATCGATATTTTGGGTGTAGTGGTGCGTAATGACTTCAGCTATACCTCTTGAAGCTGTTGACAATACTTCATCTGCTTTGGAGAACCCTGCTTTAAACCCTAAATTACCATAAACTTCACGCAGTTTGTTATTATTGATAACTACTAGAGAATCGACATGGCCACGTAGGTTTTCAATCCCTTTTTGGGCTTGTTCGTTTCTTGTTTTTCCTTCAAACAGAAAAGGCATGGTTACAATTCCAACAGTAAGGATATCAAGCTCTCTAGACATTTTAGCTATGATTGGAGCCGCCCCAGTACCGGTGCCTCCTCCCATTCCTGCCGTGATAAATACCATTTTTGTATTAGTATCCAACATTCGACGAATATCTTCTAAGCTCTCAACCGCAGCCTGCTCTCCTACATCTGGATTTGCACCTGCGCCTAAACCCTCTGTTAAGTTGACTCCTAATTGAATTTTGTTTGGAACACCACTATTTTGTAGTGCTTGGGCATCGGTATTGCATATTACAAAATCGACACCTTTGATTCCTTGTTGAAACATGTGGTTAATGGCATTGCTCCCTCCACCGCCAACACCAATCACCTTAATGACATTGGATTGGTTTTTTGGTAAATCGAAAGCAATGTTCCCTAATTCATTTTTGCTGCTCATATAATTAGTTATTTACTGGATTTATAATATATTTTAATTATTCAATGGATTCACTTTACGCCATCTGGCAACTTCGCAAAAATTGTACACAGGACAATATTGTTACGCTCGTTCCTATTCTGCGTTATCTAAAAAATCTTTTACTCGCTCAGTTAGCTTGTCCAAAAATGATTTTCGTTCTTTTTTTGGTTGATTTACTATGACATTGCCTTCTGACTGTTGCTCTAAATTGATTTTCGATTCTTGTTCTAAAGCTTCTCTTTCTTTTTCTACCCGTCTCTTTTCTTGCCTTCTTAACCCGTCCATGACCAAACCAACTGCTGTAGCGTATAAAGGGCTAGCAACTTCTTCATCACTATCTCCGGCAAGATGTTCGTTGGGATATCCAATTCTGGTATCCATTCCTGTAATATATTCCACCAATTGCTTTAAGTGTTTTAATTGTGCACCTCCACCTGTGAGTACAATACCTGCAATAAGTTTCTTTTTTTGTTCTTCATGGCCATAATTTTTTATCTCCACATAGACTTGCTCAATAATTTCAACCACTCGGGCATGAATGATTTTGGAGAGGTTTTTTAAAGTAATCTCTTTTGGCTCTCTTCCTCTCAAACCTGGAATGGATACTATTTCATTGTCCTTATTTTCTCCTGGCCATGCTGATCCAAATTTTATTTTTAAAAGTTCGGCCTGTTTCTCAATTATGGAGCAACCTTCTTTAATGTCTTCGGTAATCACATTTCCACCAAAAGGAATGACTGCTGTATGGCGAATAATCCCATCTTTAAATACCGCCAAATCTGTAGTCCCTCCACCAATATCTATTAAGGCGACTCCTGCTTCTTTTTCTTCTTGACTTAATACAGCATTGGCCGATGCCAAAGGTTCTAGGGTAATGCCTTCCAATTCCAATCCAGAACTTTTAACACATCGCCCAATATTTCTAATGGAAGAGACTTGACCTACAACCACATGAAAATTGGCTTCAAGTCTACCACCATACATGCCTATAGGTTCTTTAATTTCGCCTTGACCATCCACTTTATATTCTTGTGGTAACACATGGATAATCTCTTCGCCTGGTAACATGACCAACTTATGAACTTGATTGATCAACCTATCAATATCTTCTTCATCAATTACCAATTCTGAATTGGCACGCGTAATATAATCACTGTGTTGAAGGCTTCTGATATGTTGTCCTGCAATACCAACCGTAACATCTTCAATCTTCATTCCTGACTCAGTTTCAGCCTGCATTACAGCTTGTTGTATGGATTGAATGGTTTGTGTAATGTTATTGACCACACCTCTATGTACCCCTAAACTTTTAGACCTTCCAATTCCTAAAATTTCGGCTTTACCGTATTCATTCTTACGACCAATCATAGCCACAATTTTCGTGGTTCCTATATCTAGTCCTACTGAAATCTTATTGTTTTCCATGACTTACTTTTTGATGCAAATTACTTGGTTGTCAAACTTCAAATTCACTTCACTGTATTGATTTAATGTGTTATCTCTCATTGCCTTTTGGTAAAAAGCTTTAAGGTTATTTATTTTTTTATCCAACGATTTCAACGAACCCAATTGAATCGTAAAATCGTGCAATCTGAATTTTAGATCAATGGATTTATTATCATTTTGATGAATCTCAACTACATGTTTTTTTAAAAAATCATCCTGTTGGACTTTACTGGCGATCTTGAAAACATTTGCCAATTCATTTTTATAAACTGTTCCTGTAATGAGTGGTACTCTAGCAGTGTAATTTGTTGATAAAGGCATATAGGATCCTCTATCATCAATGTAATAAGATGCATTTGTACTAACTCTTGCTATAGGCTTTTTTTGTGATATCTCTGCTGTAATTTTACCATCAACATTGATGAACACTTGAGCTTCCTTAATCATTGGATTAGCCGTTAGGGCATTTTCCAATCCGTTCAAATCTATAATTTCTTTAGGCTTATTCGTAACACTTTGTTGATTTTGTATTAACAATTTACTAACAGTTTCATGTGTTATGAATAAATTGTCTTCTCCTATAAATTTTATCTCTGGTGCACTAACTTTTCGTGATGAATTTCTTACCGAAGAAAATGCAAATAAGAACACTACAAGCACCAGCAAAACAAATACCTTTATGTAATAATTAACTCGCAACATATAAAGCATTTTTTATAGGTTTAACTTCTTCACCAATATCTCCAGCTCCAATAGTTAAAATAACTTGGGCATTCGATTGTTTTATTTCTGAAATCAACTCTGATTTTTGAATCAATTTCTTGTTTTGGTTATTTATTTTATCAAGCAACCACTTTGAGGTAATTCCCTGGATTGGGATTTCTCTGGCCGGATAAATATCCAAAAGAATGATCTCATCAAACTTTGATAGACTTTTTGCAAAGTCATCCCCAAAATCCCTTGTCCTACTGAATAGATGTGGTTGAAAAATTGCCAAAACTTTTTTATTCGGATACATTTCCCTAACAGCTTGGTACACCGCATTAATTTCTTGAGGGTGATGCGCATAATCATCTATAAATACCAAATTTTCAGTTTTAATTTGGTACGTAAATCTTCGTTTAACTCCCTGATAAGATGCTAATGCCTCGGCGAGCTGGTGGTGAGGGATACCATATTCCACAGTCATCGCCAAGGCTATTAATGCATTCGACAGATTATGTCTACCGGGTAGGTTAAATTTGAAATTGTTAAGAATGGTACTTGGTGTTTTAACATCAAAAACATAGGTACCATCTAATATTTTTATATTAATCGCTGAATAATCAGCATTGTCTTCTATTCCATACGTAATGCCTTTTAAGGGCAGTCCATTTTTAATAAATAATTTTCCGTTAGGCTTAATTTTTTTGGAAAATTCTATAAAGGATTTTTGAAGTTCCTCAGCTTCACCATAAATATCCAAATGGTCTGCATCCATAGATGTAATACAGGCCATATCCGGCGACAATGTTAAAAATGAACGGTCAAATTCATCAGCTTCAACCACAGTAACTTTATTGCCCTTTAAGATTAAATTTGAATTATAGTTTTCGCTAATTCCACCTAAAAAAGCCGTGACTTCCACATTGCTTTTATTAAGTAAATGCCCCAAAATACTCGTCGTAGTAGTTTTACCATGGGTGCCTGCAACAGCAAAACAGAAGGTATTTTTTGTAATTTCCCCCAGAACCGTCGAACGCTTTAAAACTTCAAAACCATTGTTCTTAAAATAATTAAGCTCATGGTGATCGTTTGGTATAGCGGGAGTGTAAACAATTAATGTCGTTTCTGGATTTAAAAATCTTGACTCAATATGTTTAACATCATCTTCAAAATGAACTTTTATTCCTAAATTTTCAAGACTTTCGGTTATTTCTGTTCTGGTCTTATCATAACCTCCAACAAACTTTTTGTTCGCATCAAAATAACGCGCCAAAGCACTCATGCCAATGCCGCCAATGCCTATAAAATAGATGTTATGTTTGCTGCCTAGATTCATTTATGTTTTAAAAGTTTTTCAACTTCGTCTGCTATATCTTTTGTTGCATTTACCAATGCTAGTTTTTTTATATTTTTTCCCAATTCAATTCGCCTTTCCATATTATTTACCAATAGTGAAAACTTATTTTCAAAATCAATTTCCAAATCAGATTCTTTTATCAATAGCGCTGCATTTTTTTCAACTATTGCCATAGCGTTTTTAGTTTGATGATCTTCAGCAACGTTCGGGGATGGTATAAATATCACTGGTTTTCCCACAACACATAATTCTGAAACCGAGCCAGCACCAGCCCTGGAAATAATAATATCAGAAGCGGCATAAGCAAAATCCATATTATTTAAAAATGGATGGACTTGCACATCTTCTTGATTATTATAAAACTTATATTCTTTATGATATAACTTACCACATTGCCAAATGACCTGAACATTTTGGGTCTGAAAAAACTCTACCTTTTCTTCAATCAATTCGTTTATTCTTCTTGAACCCAAACTACCTCCTAAAACGAGCAAAGTATGTTTGCCATGTTTTAACCCAAAGGTGTCTTTTGCTTTGATCGTTTTATTATCAATTTCCAAAAGATCTTGCCGTATTGGATTTCCCGTTATAACAATTTTATCTTTTGGAAAAAAGCGATCCAAACCGTCATAGGCCACACAAATTTTATTGACTTTTTTGCTCAATAACTTATTAGTAATCCCTGGGTATGAGTTTTGCTCTTGAATTAAACTAGGAATTTTTTTAGAAGCTGCTACTTGCAGTAGTGGCCCACTAGCAAACCCACCTGTTCCAATAGCCACATGGGGTTTAAAGGTCTTTAAAATTTTACGGGATCTTAATAAACTCAAAATAAGCTTGAATGGAAATGCGAGATTTTTTAACGTCAACTTACGTTGTATTCCTGAAATCCAAAGTCCTTCTATTTTATATCCTGCTTCAGGCACCTTTTCCATTTCCATTTTATCCATTGCACCAACAAACAAGAATTCAGCATCAGGAAAACGAGATTTTAATTCATTAGCTATGGCTATGGCAGGGTAAATATGACCCCCTGTTCCACCTCCTGATAATATGATCCTATAATTTTTCATTCTAATGCTTCACTTAAAATTTCAAGTGGATTGTCTTCAACACCTTCCTGTTCTTTTATTTCTTCTCGTTTTGCGCTTACACTCAGTATAATTCCTATTGCCAGACAGGTCATCCAAATAGATGTCCCTCCAGAACTGATTAAAGGCAGGGTTTGTCCTGTTACCGGAAAAAGTTCTACAGCAACCGCCATATTTATCAATGCCTGAAATACTATTGGCAGACCAACACCAAGCACTAAAAGTTTACCAAAAACAGTGTCCGATTTTTGAGAGACTATAATGATTCTAAACAACAACCACGAATACAACACCAATAGAGACAACCCTCCAATCAATCCATATTCTTCAATTATGATAGCAAAAATGAAATCTGATGATGATTGTGGTAAAAAATTCTTTTGTATACTTTTCCCTGGACCAAGTCCAGTTATTCCTCCAGATGCAATCGCTATTTTGGCCTTTTCTATTTGATAGTCTGCTTCAGTGTCTTCTCCATTTGCGAAATTTTCAATTCGATTCATCCAAGTATCAATCCTATTGGGCATAACCTCTGGGAATGCCTTTGCAACCAATACAAATAATACCAATGCAATAATGCCCATTACTATGATAATACTCAAATATTTAAAGGGATAACCTCCTATAAAGACCAATATCGCCACCAATACAAACAGTATCGCAGCAGTAGAAAAATTAGCTGGAAGGATTAATATCAGCATAAGGAAGACCGGCATCCAAAGTGGTAAAATAGATTCTTTAAAAGAAATTTCTTTGTCTTTAATTTTTGACAGATAGCGTGACACATAAACCAATAAAACCAAAGAAGCCAATGTTGATGTTTGAAATGACATACCAACTATGGGGATTTGAATCCAACGGCTTGCGTTTGCACCTTCAACGGTAGTGCCTTGAAACATGGTTACTACAAGTAATACGAGCACAATGGGCAACATAACCATAGATAAGCCTCTAAAATATCTGTAAGGAATACGATGAACTCCATACATTATGGCAAAGCCTAAAAACAAATGCATGAAATGCTTGATAAAAAACGAAAAGGTACTTCCTATTCCTCCAACATAAGCCAAATTACTTGCAGCACTATAAACAGGAAGAAACGAGAAAATTGCCAACAATGCAACAATGGCCCAAATTAGCCTATCCCCTTTTATGTTATCAAATAGTGTTTGCAAATCAATTAAATTTATAAATTTCTTACTGCGTCTTTAAACTGACGTCCTCGGTCTTCATAATTTTCAAATAAATCAAAACTTGCACATGCCGGTGATAACAATACGTTATCTCCTGCCTCTGCAATTTTGTAAGCTATTTTAACAGCTTCACTCATAAATTGTGTTTCAATAATGATGTCAACCATATTACCAAAATTGTTGAACAACTTTTCATTATCTACACCCAAACAAATGATAGCCTTTACTTTTTCATTTACAAAAGGAAATAACTCTTCATAGTTATTGCCTTTATCTATTCCGCCCACAATCCATACTGTTGGTGCATCCATACTTTCCAAAGCATAATAGGTTGCATTGACGTTTGTAGCTTTGGAATCGTTGATGTATTGCACTTTATTTATTTTTAATACATGTTCTAGTCTATGTTCTACACCCTGAAAATTTTCAAGGCATTCGCGTATGGTCTGTTTCCTTAATTTTAACAGATGAGCTACAGTGGATGCAGCCATTGCATTTTTGATATTGTGATTTCCTTCTAATGCTAGATTTGTTGTTGGCATAATTATTTGGTTATTATCTATAGTTATTTTTATATTTTCTTTATCTAAGTACGCTCCGTTTTCAATGGCTTTTTGTAATGAAAATGGCAATACCGTGGATTGAACTGGATGGGCTGTTAACCAATTGGTGATGACCTCGTCATCGGCATCATAAATCAAGTAATCTTCTTGTGTTTGATTTTTTGCAATGCGAAATTTTGAAGCGATATAATTTTCCAATTTGTAATCATATCTATCCAAATGGTCAGAGGTAATGTTTGTGATTATAGCAATGTGGGGTTTAAATTCTACAATATCGTCCAGTTGAAAACTGCTGATTTCCAAAACATAGTTTGGATAATCCTTTTCCAAAATCTGTTTCGCAAAACTATCCCCAATATTTCCGGCAAGTCCAACTTCTAATTCCTGTTTAAGAATATGGTGCGTTAATGTTGCCGTAGTTGTTTTACCGTTACTTCCTGTAATCCCAATTAAAATTGCCTTGGTAAAACCTGACGCAAATTCTATTTCAGAAACTACTGAAATTCCCTTTTCCCTAATCGTTTTCACTAAAGGCACCTTATCTGGAATACCCGGACTTTTCATCACAAGGTCAGCATTCAATATTTTTGATTCTGTATGCTTTTCATCTTCCCATTCAATCTCATTATGTATAAGAACGTCTTTATAGTTTTGTTTGATTGTCCCATTATCTGAAACAAATACTTTATATCCTTTTGCTTTTCCTAAAAGCGCTGTTCCAATCCCACTTTCTCCTCCGCCAAGAATTACAAGCCTTTTCATCTATCTAATTTTCAAGGTCACAATTGATAAAATCGCAAGCAAGATGCCTATAATCCAAAATCGTGTGACAATTTTACTTTCATGATATCCTGCCTTTTGAAAATGGTGATGCAAAGGGGACATTTTAAAAATGCGCCGTCCTTCACCATATTTTTTCTTGGTGTATTTAAAATAGCTTACCTGCATAACCACCGATAAATTCTCTGCTAAAAAGATGCCGCAGAGTAATGGGATTAACCATTCTTTACGAACGGCCACAGCTATTACTGCAATAATTCCTCCTATAGTTAAACTTCCTGTATCTCCCATAAATACTTGTGCTGGATACGTATTGTACCATAAAAATCCAATCAAAGCTCCTACAAAAGCTGCGATATAAATGGTGATTTCCTCAACTCTTGGGATATACATAATGTTGAGATAATCGGAAAAAATGATATTACCCGAAACCCATGCGAAAATCCCTAAAGTGAGTACAATAATCGCCGATGTTCCTGCAGCGAGACCATCTATACCATCCGTAAGATTCGCACCATTGGAAACTGCCGTGATTATGAATATTACAATAGGAATAAATAGTAACCAAGCATAAGCTTTCCATTCTGGATTTATCCATGTCACTAAATCGGAATAATCAAATTCATTCCCCTTAACAAATGGAATCGTTGTTTTTGTTGAGTGCTCTTCTACTTCAAAAAGCTTAGAAGGTGAAATATTTGGATTATCAGCTAGAAGTTGTTGTTGTACTGCTATAGGTAATTTTTCCTTTATAGTGACATCTGAATGAAAGAACAAGGTTGTACCAACAATAATTCCAAGTACAACCTGACCTAATACTTTAAACCTTCCTTTTAAGCCTTCCTTATCTTTTTTAAATTTCTTAATATAATCATCTATAAACCCAATGGTTCCCATCCAGAGCGTAGTGACAATAAGCAGTATGATATAAATATTTTCAAGTTTGGCTACTAAAATCACAGGGATTAAAGTTGCAAGGATAATAATGATACCACCCATGGTTGGTGTTCCAGCTTTTTCAACTTGACCTTCCAATCCAAGATCTCTTATGCTTTCACCAACTTGCTGCTTTTGTAAAAACCTAATGATGCGTTTTCCAAAAATAGTGGAAATTAAAAGCGACAAAATAATGGCAAAAGCTGCCCTAAATGATATGTACCCAAAGAGGGATGCTCCAGGAATTTGGAATTGTTTTTCTAAATATTCAAATAGGTAATACAACATCTTACTTCTGTAATTGTTTTAAAAATTCCTGTACAATTTTATAATCATCAAAATCAAATCGCTGGCCCTTAATCTCCTGATAGGTTTCATGACCTTTGCCTGCAATTAAAATGATATCGTTGGATTTTGCCAATTGGCATGCCGTTTTAATGGCCTGTTTTCTATCAACAATAGAAACCGTTTTTTTAAAATTTTGAGGTTCAACACCTTTTTCAATCTGTTCAATTATAGTTTCTGGAATTTCACTTCTTGGGTTATCACTTGTAAAAATGACTTTGGTACTTAAAGCCGAAGCAATATGCCCCATTTTTGGACGCTTGGTTGTATCCCTATCACCACCACATCCTACTACAGTTATCAGTTCTTCATTATTTGTTCGAATATTGTTAATGGTTTCCAGTACATTTTTCAAGGCATCAGGTGTATGGGCATAATCAACAATAGCTGTAATGTTCTCATCAGAAATTAAATACTGAAAACGACCTGCTACACTTTCAAGTTCACTTATGATCCTCAGGTTTTCAACTTTTTCAAGACCCAATAATTCGGCAGTTCCATAAATTGCCAATACATTATAGGCATTGAAACTCCCAATCAATCGTGTCCAAACTTCACTTTCGTTAATCTTTAACAACAAACCACCAAACTGATTTTCTAAAATTTG
Source organism: Flavobacteriaceae bacterium (assembly GCA_037969605.1). Classification (GTDB taxonomy): domain Bacteria; phylum Bacteroidota; class Bacteroidia; order Flavobacteriales; family Flavobacteriaceae; genus Geojedonia. The sequence goes on along the minus strand of JBBKXS010000346.1, from coordinate 4,511 downwards.
GGCTTTATAATCGGCATAGGTTTTTAAAGCATAAGTAAACTTTCTGGCCTTTGTATTTTGGAGCATGACCAAGCCATTTTTATCATCAATATTTACCAATGCAAAGGCTTGTTTTGGAAGCTTGTCGAAAAATGATTTTTTTACATCTCTATATTCAGAAAAAGTGTTGTGATAATCTAAATGGTCATGGGTTAGATTGGTAAAAATACCTCCTATAAAATGTAATCCTACCGTTCTGTTTTGATGAATGCCATGTGAGCTCACTTCCATAAAACAATATTCAACACCTTCAAGATTCATTTCATTTAAATACCGGTTTATCGTCAATGAATCTGGAGTCGTATGAGTTGCTTCATATTCTTTGTTATCGACCATAACTCTAACCGTAGATAATAATCCCACTTTAAAGCCTGCTTTTTTGAAAAGTTGATATAATAATGTAGCAACCGTTGTTTTTCCATTGGTACCCGTAACCCCAATAAGTTTTAAATTTTCAGAAGGAGTTTGATAATAGTTAGATGCCATAAACGCCAATGCCTTTGTGGCATCATCCACTTCAACATAAGTTATTTTGTCAACAAAATTTATGGGAAGTTTTTCACATACAATAGCAGTAGCGCCTTTGTCAATGGCTTTTTCAATATAATTATGGCCATCTAAAGCAGTTCCATTAATAGCAACAAATACATCATTTTTATTGACCTTTCTGGAATCAAACGCAATAGCATTAACCATAACGCTTGTGTTTCCCACTACTGAATTTAAGGTCGTTCTATATAATATGTCTTTTAATTGCACCATTAGATATTTAAAACAACAATTTGATTTTTATTGACTTTTTCTCCTTTTTCAATTGATTGGCCCTTAACGGTACCTGTGCCTTCCACTCTAACTTTTAAACCCATGTTTTCTAACAAAGGAATGGCATCCATTGTTGGCATTCCAACAACACTTGGCATAATGGTTTTATAGGTTTTAGCTACATCATAATAGTCTTCAAAATCTTCATCAACTATTGAATTTTTAAAGTCAAGTGTCTCAACTTCATCAATTAAAGGGGTATCGGTAAATATTTTTTGAGCAATAGCTTTAAATACTGGTCCTGACACATCGGCTCCATAGTAACCAACACTTTTATCAGGCTCATGAATGACTACTATACAAGAGTATTTAGGATTATCCGCAGGAAAATACCCAGCAAATGATGAGATATAGCTCAATTTGTCTTTTTTAGCATAATCTTTTTGGCAAGTACCGGTCTTCCCTGCCATTGAAAAATTAGGAGAATACAATTTATGGCCTGTACCATAAGGTTTTTCAACAACTTCTTTTAATAGTTGGCGAACTTTTAAAATTGTTTCTTTTGAACAGATTTGAGGGTTTATAATTTCCTTTTTAAATGGCACAATGGTTTTATCAAACGCTCTTACTTCTCTTAAAAATTGAGGTTTTACCATTTCCCCACCGTTTGCAATTGCGTTATAAAATGTTAAGGTTTGTAATGGAGTAAATGAGACGCCATAACCATATGCCATCCATTGTAACGCAATTCCACTCCAACGTTTATTTTTTATGCGAGGATCAGGAATTATTGGTTCAGGCTCTCCTAATATTGGTAAACCGAGACTATGATTTAAGTTCATAGCATACAAGCGATCAACAAATTTTTCAGGTTGTTTACTATATGCTTTATCTATGGCGGCAACTATTCCTGTATTTGAAGACACTTCAAAAGCCTTAGATACTGATATTTTACCATACCCTCCTCTGTGCGAATCCCTGACATGTTTACCATAAAAAGTTAAAACACCTTGTTTAGTATCAACAATATCACTTGTGTCAATAACTTTATCCTCAAGAGCGGCAGTTACTGACATGAGTTTAAATGTGGATCCTGATTCGTGAGATTCGCCAACTGCATAATTCAATCGTTCATAATAATAACCCTCCGCATTTCGGCCTAGGTTTGAAATGGCTTTAATTTCACCTGTCTCAGTTTCCATGACTATAACACAACCATGGTCTGCTTTATAATATTCCAGTTGGCCAAGTAAGGCGTGATGGGCAATGTCTTGGATGTTAACATCTATGGTAGTGTAAACATCATAACCATCTTTAGGCTCGACTTCATTATAATCGGTAATGGGTTTCCATTGTCCTTGACCTATTTTCTGTTTCCATCTATGTCCATCTGTTCCTCTTAAATACTTAACTCCAAAAGCGCCGTCAATTCCAGCTCTGGATACATTACCCTGATCATCAAAACGTTCAAAACCAATAGAGCGTTGAGCGATTCCTCCCATAGGATGCTCACGCTTTGTGGTTTGTTCAACAATTAATCCACCTTTAAATGCACCAAGATTAAGAAGTGGAAAATTTCTTAAGCGGATATAATTTGAATAGCCAATATTTCTTGCCAATAAAAAATATCTGTTTTTGTTCACTCTGGCTTTTCGAATCTCATTTTGATAATAACTTGAAGGTTTTCCGGAAAATTTTGACAAGGAATCTGAAAGTGGTTTTAAATATTTTTCAAATGTGTGGGTCGAAGGCGCTAAAGCATCCAGCCGAATATCGTATTTTGGAATTGAGGTCGCTAATAAGCTCCCATCAGAAGCGTAAACATTACCCCTATTTGCCGGTATTATCACATTTTTAATGGTTCGCTTTTCGGCCAAATCCCTATATTGATCTCCTTGTACAAATTGAATGGTAAACAGTTTAAAAATCACAGCAATCATAAAAACGAACATACATCCTGCAATAAAATATAATCTGTTCAATATGTTTTTTTCAGTTACTGCCACAGTTATTCTTGGGATTTTATTCTAATTTTTTTTGGTGGTACTGTAGAGGGTACAATCTCTTTTTCTGCCACTTTTTTAATAATTGAAGACTCCATTTTAAGTCTCATCAATTTTGAGCGACCTTCAACAAAAGCCGAACGCCATTCTTTTACTTCATTCCCCAATTGTGCAATTTCATGTACTTTTTTATCAGCACTATGAGAACTTGCTATCATAACAATAGCCAATACCGAAATAAAAATGATAACTCTCCAGTTTTTAAAAGAATCATCACTTATTAAAAATTTACCCTTTAAAATGTCATAAACACTTTTCTTCATATTTTTTCAGCAATGCGAAGTTTGGCACTTCTAGCCCTATTATTTAACTTTATTTCTTGCTCTGACGGCACAATTAGGTTTCCTACTTTTTTAAGTGGTACTTTATAATTTCCGAATACATCACGTTCTGGTTCACCATCAAACAATCCATTTCTTATAAATCGCTTAACTAATCTATCTTCTAAAGAGTGATAGGATATAAAACTTAATCTTCCTCCTGCTCTCAATATCTCGGGTGTTTGTAAAAGCAGTTCTTTTAATGTTTCTATTTCTTGATTCACTTCAATTCGAATAGCCTGATAGATTTGAGCCAATATTTTATTCTCCTTTTTATGTTGTAAAAATCGTTTCAGCACCAATTTTAACTGTTCGCTAGTTTTTATTTCAGATTTTGAACGTTCTTCAACAATTGCTTTTGCCATTGCTGGCGCTTGTCTTAACTCACCATATTGCCAAAATACTTGGCGCAATTGCTCTTCTTCATAATTATTAACAACATTAAAGGCAGACAGGGAACTATTTTGATTCATTCTCATATTCAAATCGGCATCAAAACGTGTTGAAAATCCTCGTTCTGCAACATCAAACTGATGAGACGAAACCCCAAAATCAGCAAGAATTCCGTCAATTTCCTTTACACCATAAAATCTTAAAAAGCGCTTAACGAATTTGAAGTTTTCATGAATCAGTGTAAACCGACTATCTTGAATTGTATTTAAAAGAGCGTCTTGATCTTGGTCAAATGCAAATAATTTACCTTCTGGTCCAAGCTGTTTTAGTATTTCCTTACTATGTCCACCACCACCAAAAGTGACATCCACATAAACTCCACCTTGTTTGATATTTAAACCTTCAACTGTCTCTTTTAATAAGACTGGATTATGATATTCCATTGTTGTCATCTTGTCCCATGACCTCTTCAGCTAAATCTGAAAAGTCTCCAGTGGCATCGTCAATAGCCTGTTCATATTTATCTTTGTCCCAAATTTCTATAATGTTTATAGCGGAGGACACCACTGTATCTTTAGTAATTCCAGAAAACGCAATTAAATCTTTGGGAATTAACAGGCGTCCAGCAGCATCGACTTCAATCATCTTTACCCCAGCAGTGAAACGCCGTATAAAGTCATTGTTTTTCTTTTTAAACCGATTTAGTGTATTTACCTTTTGCATCAAGGTTTCCCACTCAATCATAGGATAAAGCTCCAAACAAGGTTGAAACACGGCTCGTTTCAAAACAAATCCATTTTGAAGCACAGGAGATAGTTGCTTTTTGATGGCACCAGGAAGCATAAGCCTCCCTTTGGCATCCACCTTACATTCATATGTTCCTATTAAAGTATTCAATTGGTTAGTTTATTCAACAAACGATTAAGATTCAAAT
>JBBKXS010000345.1:0-9133 GCA_037969605.1 Flavobacteriaceae bacterium | reverse complement strand
TTTTAAACCTAGAAAATCCAAAAGTTCTTGCGCTCTTTTTTCTGCTTCAGCTTTTGGAGTATTCTTAATAAAAGCGGGCAAGCACACATTTTCCAAGGCGGTAAACTCTGGCAACAATTGGTGAAACTGAAAGATAAACCCAATATGCTCATTTCTAAACTTAGCCAATGCCCTGTCTTTTAAAGTCATGATATTGGTGTTGTTAATAACAAGCTCATTGCTATTTCCAGAAGCGTGGTCTAAAGTGCCTAAAATATGTAATAATGTTGTTTTTCCAGCACCAGATGGCCCAACAATAGAGACAATTTCACCTTTGGTAATATTGAGATCTACACCTTTTAACACGTGTAAATCATTATAATATTTATGTATGTTTTTTGCGGTTATCATGCACACAATTTAAGACATTAAGCTGTGATGCGCAATAATCAACCGGCTTTCTTCTTGAAGATTTGTTTAACGTTGTTATAATCTATAAAATACACCAATCGTAATGAGAAGGTATGTTGGATAGGTTCTTCAAATAATGTACCTAAACTATCCAGATAATTGTCTGAAGCTGCATTTGAAAAATTGAATAATTGATTGCGGTACAAGGCCGAAAGTTGGCTGCCAGGAGCAAATTGCCAAGTATATGAAACATCCAAATTCCATGTATTAAAGTTAATATTGGGATCTTCAAAATCGTTAATGGTATAGCCGTCTTCCTTAGATAGTTTACCGTTTTCTAACAAGACAAAAAGTTCATCGTCATAATCTACTGTAGCCCAATAATTCCTGAATGACAAGGATAAAGCATGAAAAGAATTGAAATTATAACTACCCCTAATACTGTTAACAATAGTTAATTGATCTCGTTCTCCATAGATTATATCATTATTAAAATCAGTGACATAGCCCCGACTTCCTTTTGTGTCATTATAACCGAAAGAATAGTTTAAGCTAAAATGATCATTAAAACGTAATCTTGGTCCAAAATCTAATGAGTAACTGAACAGATCTCTAGCATCTTCAAACTGCGTGTACAGATTAATGCTTGAAAAATAAGAAAATGGTTTATTGGAGTTGGAAGAAATGTAACCATTCAAACTTACTGTATTTTCATAAAGAAAATAACGATTTTCAGTCCTTGGACCAAAATAATCGTATTGTTTTCCTGGCTCAACATAAAGGTTGATGCCGTAATAATTTAGTTTTTTGTTTTGTGCTTCGAAGTTAACTCTAACGTTAAAACCAGTATAAGTGTTTGGTTTAAACAGCTGATTATATTTGGCTCTTATGCCTATATACATGCTGTTGAATTTTTCGGTAGGTTCAAAAATCCGATAAGAAAACTCGGCCGAAAAATTATTATAATTATTTCTAAACAACACGCCTAAATCGTTGATATCATATTTTTTATCAGCTAGATCGTGTTCAATACCATAGCGATAATTCCCACCCACTTTTTTGATTTCAATTTCTGAACTAAATCCGTTTTGATTGCCATCTACCAAATTGAGTGAACTCATTTTAACTTCGGCTTCAACATTGTAAGTATTACTTTTATCAGTAATATCGGCAAGTAATCCTGTAACATTGGCATCTCTAAAATGGCCATTTCTAGTCACATTCGTGTTAATTAAACTTACTGATGAGTTTTTGTTGAATTGCTGATCTAAAACTATAATGTTATAATTAGTAAAGGGCTCAGCAATAGCTGTTCTTACTTCATCTGTTTGCGTATTTTTTATGTTAACTTCTGTTTTTTCAGTAATAGAATTAAATATCCCAATACCAAGGCCATTTTTTGTACGACCAGATAATTTGACCGCATTGAGTACTTTAATGGTATTTGGATACTTCACGAATTCTTCATTTTCATTGAGCAAGGGAACCGTTGCGGGACTGCTACCAACACGTCTTGAATAAAAGAGATTTCCTTTATTGAAAAGATCCACACCTTCAGTAAAAAATTGACGCTGATCAGAAAAAGTCTGTTCAAAAGGACCTAGATTAAGACGGACGTCATCAAATCCGGCCTGACTAAAATCAGGAATTAATGTGGCATCCAGTGTAAAATTTTCACTAACCCCATATTTAAGATCCAAACCTACACTTTGTGTATTGTCACTCTCGCCATCAATCGTTGTATATAAAGCCGAGGCAAAGGGATATAAGCTTAATCGGGTAGGGGGTTCTATGTTTTCTATGCCTCTTAATTCGCCATGATATAAACTTCCACTTCCTTTGGTTCTGTCTATAGGATTCCATGAATATTGGGTGTTATCCCTTCTAAATCTTCTATGGAATTGTATGCCCCAAGTTTGGATTTCACGGTTTGCAAATCGTAAATTTGAATACGGGATTTTCATTTCAACTATCCATCCATCATCTACAATTTTAACAGCGCTATCCCAAACACCATTCCATCCAAAATCTTCTCCATTACCAGGTGAAAGGATGGCGTCAGCTTGATTACCTGAAGGAAATGCAAAAAATTCTGTATCGTTTTGAGCATCATTATTGGGATTTAATACTACAATAAAAAAATCTTGCTGACCAAAGTTGTCTCTTTGGTTTATTTGTTTCATGATTTGCTCAGGATGATCATATAAATATGCGGCAACATAAATTGCATTATCATCATAGGCCATTTTAACCATAGTTTTTCGATCTTCTGTTTCTGAAATCCCCATTTCTGGTCTAAATTGGGTAAAGCCCTGGGCTTCTTCAGCATTTTGCCAAACAGAATCATCTAGTATTGCGTCAATTTTAGGAGGATTTGAAGTTTTGGTAATGTTAAGGATTTTCTTTTCTTGAGCGAAATTTGTATAGTAATTACTTACAAAAACTAAAAAAAAAAGGAAGAGAACTTTCATTAGATTTGATTGATGTTGAATTACAATTGTATTTAAAAAGGACTGCAATAATTAGTGTTTGTCACAGTTATTTACAAATCTACTGTTGTAATTTGCGTTATTTTCATAAGTAAACGTTAAAAAAGGATAGGCTTTGTTAATGTTTTCGTAAAGAATTCCAAAAACGAAATGGCCCAGTTTTTTTGTTTATTTTTATAATTCATTAATTGATCTACAAATGCCATATAAAAAATTTGAAGAATACAATATACAAGTAACTGATGATGTTAAAGCACGTTACAAAAGCATAATTGAGGATTTAGGTGAAGACCCTTTACGGGATGGCTTATTACGAACTCCAGAACGTGCTTCAAAAGCCATGCGATTTTTAACACAAGGTTATTATCAAGATGCAGCAAAAATATTAAAAAGTGCGATGTTTAAGGAATCTTATAACGAAATGGTTATAGTTAAGGATATCGAAATCTATTCGCTTTGTGAACATCATATGTTACCCTTTTTTGGGAAAGCGCATATTGCATATATACCAAACGGACAAATTGTTGGGCTAAGCAAATTACCAAGAATAGTAGATGTTTTTGCAAGGCGGTTGCAAGTGCAGGAACGTCTTACTGAACAAATATTGGACTGCATTAATAATACTTTAAAGCCACAAGGTGTAGCTGTGGTTATTGAGGCAGCCCACATGTGCATGATGATGCGAGGTGTACAAAAACAAAACTCGGTTACTACTACATCGGGGTTTAGAGGCCAATTTGAAAAAATTGAAACACGAAACGAATTTTTAAAACTAATAGGTAAGTAGGTTTTGGACTCCTTCTTGTTAATTGATAAATAACAATACAATTATTTTAGTACATGAAATTTGCAAATTTAAGTAAATACCAAAAACTAGTATTAAGCATTATCTTTGATATTGTTGGTTTTATCACCTTTATAGACATTATTTGGGCACCACTTTCTGGATATTTAATGACCAAGATGTATAAAGGTAATAAAGGTAAAATAGCAGGTGTTATTTCTTTTCTTGAAGAGATTATTCCGGGATTCGATATTATTCCAACTTTTACGATTATGTGGTTAATAACGTATGTTTTTAGTAAAGAAGAGGCAACTATAAAAGTTGAACACTAAAGAAAGTCTCCTTCAAATTTGAAAGGAATTTTTGTTTTTACAAGTTATAGGTCAATTCTATATTGATTTAGGTGTATTCTTTTAATGCTAAAAAAAAGCATTTATATACTATAAATATTAAACTTAAAACATAAATTTAATTATAGATAATAGTTTAATCCAATAGATATATTTCTTCCAATATTATAAATACCTTCAGGTTTTAATCTGGATAAGTGATTGATATATTCCTTATTGGTGAGATTGTTACCTGAAATCGAGATAGATAAATTATGATCCAGAATTTTAATTGTTCCACCAGTACCAGCACTTAGTAAATTATACCCAGGAGTTGAAGTTTCAAATGCACTTACATTGTTCTGGTCAAAAGTAGTATTTAATTTTATGAATGCATATCCTTCGTCCATCCATCCATCTTTAAATTCAACTCTAATGGTGTTGTTTAATGAATTAGCTGGAATCAGGGGAAGATAACTATCGTTTTTTTGTTTTCCAGTAACCGTTTCAAAACTACTTTCAATGTGCAACCAATCCAAAGGATGCGGATGGAAATGGAGCCCTAATTCACCACCATATAAATTGGCATCGGCTTGTACATAATCGTATACCTGTGTATTGTCTATATTACTTCCACTAGGCGATAAAAAAATGTAGTTATTTATGATATTGTAAAATGCATTGGCAAAAAGTTCAATGTGCTCGTTCTTAAATTCTAAAGACAGATCCGTTTGAAAATTTTGCTCATTTTTTAAATCTGGATTACCAACTTCATATCGGTTAGTGCCTTCGTGTACACCGTCTGAAGTGAGCTCTGCTAAGTTGGGAGCCCTAAAACCAGTGGCTAGATTTAATCTTGCTGTTATATGCTCTACTATATTAGTTTTAACTCCAAAAGATCCATTAAAACTATTGAATTTGGGTTGAATGCTATTTAATACATCAATGGCTCTGTTGTCAAATCGCGCCCCAAGTTGTACATCGGCCTTTTCAAAATGTATATGGGATACCGCCAAGACTCCAAAATCATTAGTGCTAGCATTTGGTATCAAGGTCTCCTCACCATAATTGGTATTGGTCTGGTTCATGCCTTGAACACCTACTATGGTTTCAAATTTCCCTAATTCAGGTAAATTATATTTTACATCATAGTTAAATGTTTTGAGCTTCATATGTAGAGAAGGCTCGATAAGTTTTTCAAACTCTTTTCGGTCGTTGTATAAAAGACCCATATTGATATCCAATCGCGAACCATTGAAAAAAACTACTGATTTTGAACTGAATACATGATTCGTAATATTTTGAAAGGGAGTTAAAGGTGTTGCTTGCTTTGATTGAATACCTATGTCCTCAGGAATTCCCAAATTGGAATTATTGACATTGTATCTCAATTCAGTCTTAAATTTTGAAATTTGATATCCTAAAGCAGTTTTAAAATCTTGTTCTCTAAAGCGTGTGTTGGTAACCCTATAATCGTTGGTTTTATAATCGGAATGCTCCGCGATTCCCCCTCTGAAAATAAATTTAAATGTATCACCAGAGGCCTTATAGCCTGCATTGGTATTAAAACCTTGTGTATTGCTAAAATAATTGACGCTTAGGTCACCTGAAGACGTATTGGCGGCGGCGTATTTTTCAGGGTTCAAATACAACACACCGCCTAGGGCATCACTACCATATAGTAGGGAAGCTGGTCCTTTGATGACTTCAACACTTTCAATACCGAAATCGCTTAATCCAAGACCATGCTCATCGCCAAATTGTTGATTTTCAAGTCTAACACCTTGTGTATAAACCAATACCCGATTGGAACTTAAACCTCTAATCACCGGTTTTCCGATACTGACGCCTGTGGTCACACTTTCAACACCAGCAATATTTGAAAGTCCATCGCTTAAGTTTATGGCACCCTTAGCTTTTAGTTCTGCTATTTTTTCCTGCTCAACCTTCATGACATTTTCACTTTGAAGTTTATGAAAAGGCGTTGAAATGATTACTTCTTTCATTTCAATTGCTGATGGTACAAGTATGATAAGTAACGCTTCAGAATACGGTATTTTTAGGCTTAATGATTGTGTTTCATAACCAATAAATGAAACAATGATTTTGTAAGTGCCAGAAGGAATGTTTTCAATTTTAAAAAATCCATTTTCGTCTGTTGTATTACCTTTTTCCAACTCCGGCAGATAAATGTTTGCAAATGCAATAGATTCACTCGTAGCTTTATCTGTTACAGTTCCCCTTAGATTATTTTGTGCATGAGTTGAAGATATAGCTAAAAAAAGCAATGTCTTAAATATTAGTTTCATATAATGTTTTTATGTTAATTTAATTTAATAAAGATTTCCTGAAATGTTTCAGAACTTGCTTAAATTAAATTGGACGGAGGGCCTCGAAGCGAAAAATGAAGTTGCTGAAATTCGCTTAAAAACACGTATTGGGAAATAATAATTTCGTGAAGATGTTCAGGGCTGTAAAAATCGACGGAAAATACAGGAATTGTAAAAGACGAAGTCAGTTTAAACTTATTGAAACTACAATCTAAATTGGAAGTATGCAAATGGGCTTGGAATTCACCTTTACAAACCTCGTGTTTATGATGATTAAAAATGTGAATGAATTTATTTGCTGTTGGTGTAAGCATAGTTAACACTAGACTAAGTGTCAAAATTTTAAAACCTATATGCTCCTTAAATCTTTGCAATGATTCAATAGTGAATTTAAACGGTCAATATTAATAAATTAAATCCATTGCGAAGACGGGTTTAAGATTTCTTTAGTAATTCAAAAAATTAAAGGAGAACAAATATCTTGACTTATCAATAGTTAAATTCTAGGAACAAATCCAGCCAATTGTTGTTTGTAAGTGAGTTGAAAATATATAAAATAATTATAAAGTTTATAGTTTACTTCATAACCATAATCAATATTTGAATTATAATCTATTTGCATTTCGTATAGGGTTGGTTGATATGTATAGGGTTGCTGAACACGTTCGTTCCATGACTGAACTAATATCCTATTTCTACTTTCTAAATAGGATTGTGAATAATAGCCTTCTGGTTTCGCAACAGAAGCCAACCAGGTATTAAATCCGGGTTCGATTATGATGATTTCATATTCCAAATCATCATTGGCAATCCTAACCATATCCTGTTCTGTTGTATTGGTTTCAGGATTAGAACTTACTAGATTATGTGAAGGCCCACAATTATATGCTAAACCGACAATTAACAAAAAGGCGAACAAGGTTCTCATAACTTGGCTTTTTATTAAAAATACAAAAAATATGTAGTATTAGCTATATTTTATCTTGATTTTAACATACAAAAAAGCCCATAATTAGTCTTACCATGGGCCTTAAATTTATATTATATTGGTAACTTAAACTTTTTCAGTTTTTAAAATACTAATGATTTGGGAAGCCAATTCAGTTCCAATTCTATCTTGGGCTTCGTTAGTTGCAGCACCTGTATGTGGAGTAAAAGATAGTGCAGGATTCATAAGCAATTGAATGTCTGGTTTAGGTTCATTTTCAAAAACATCCAAGGCGGCCCGTGCCACTTTACCATCCAATATGGCTTGTACCAACGCAACTTCATCAATAACGCCACCTCGTGCAGCATTGACTATAATGACTCCATCTTTCATAGCTTTGAATTCTGCTTTGCCAATCACATAATTTTTTTGTGCTGGAACATGGAGCGTAATGAAATCGGATTGTTTGATGACCTCTTCTTTTGAAATGGTTTTAATTTCGAAGTTTAAGGTTTGCCCGTCAAAAAAATCCAATTCTAAATTGGCCTTTTCTATAAATGGATCATAAGCTATAACTTTCATTCCTGCTCCTAGCGCAACTTTAGCAGTGGCCTGACCTATGCGTCCAAAACCAAAAACACCTAAAGTTTTACCTTTTAATTCAGTTCCTTTGGCGTAAGCTTTTTTTAGGTCACCAAAATTAGTATCTCCTTCTAAAGGCATGTCACGGTTAGAATTATGTAAAAACCTGACCAATCCAAATAGATGGGCAAATACCAATTCTGCAACTGAATGAGAAGAAGAAGCTGGGGTATTAATCACGTGCAAGCCTTTGCTTTGGGCATATTCAACATCAATATTGTCCATACCAACACCACCGCGCCCAATGATTTTTAAACATGGACAGGCATCTATTAAATCTTTACGGACCGTTGTAGCACTTCTCACTAATAGCACAACAATATCATTACTATTAATATAATTTATCAATTGTTCTTGAGCAACCGTAGTTGTGATTACTTCAAATCCGCCTAATTCTAAAGCTTTAATACCGCTTTTTGAAATTCCGTCGTTTGCTAATACTTTCATTTTATAGTTAAAAGTTAAAGTTAAAGTTAAGAGTTAAGGTTAAAAAGGTGTGATATCTATTATACCTATAACTGCTAAAAAAAATTATGTATTGTTCAATTTATTGCTTTTAGCACAAATTAATGTTATGCTTTTCTTTCCAATTCACTCATAACATCCACCAAAACACCAACACTTTCTAATGGTAATGCATTATACATCGATGCCCTATAACCACCGACACTACGGTGTCCATTTATGCCACTAATTCCAGCTTCTTTTACCATGGTTTCAAAGGTTTCCTTTAAATCTTCATTTGCCAATGTAAAAGTGGCGTTCATAATAGAACGATCTTCTTTAACCGCAAAACCTTTAAATAATGGGTTTAAATCAATTTCTGAATAAATTAATTGTGCTTTCTTCTCGTTTTCTTTTTCGATGGCTTTGATTCCTCCAAGGCTTTTTATCCATTCAAGGGTCAACATAGAAGTATAAACAGCGAAAACAGGAGGTGTATTAAACATACTGCTTTTGTCGATATGTACTTTATAATCCATTATAGAAGGTATTTTTCGTGACACTTTCCCTAAAATATCTTCATTGATGACTACAAGTGTCGTTCCTGCAGGGCCCATATTTTTTTGTGCACCTGCATATATTAAATCAAATTTGGTGAAATCCAAAGTTCTGGAAAATATATCGCTGCTCATATCACATACCATTGGTATAGGAGAATCTGGAAATTCTTTTAGTTGCGTTCCAAAAATGGTGTTGTTTGACGTACAGTGGAAATAATCATAATCTTCTGGAATATC
>JBBKXS010000344.1:0-13364 GCA_037969605.1 Flavobacteriaceae bacterium | reverse complement strand
CAATGATATATACTATTATCATGTATAAAAAAGGGCGCTTCAATTGAAGCGCCCTTTTTTATATGAACTTTTCTATTCAATTTATTTTACCTTTCCATAAACGGCACTTACCAATACACCTAAGATGACATAAAATACAATGTTCAATACACCGTCAATAATCGCATCTTGTAATACTGGAGTAGTATCAAATGCAAAATCAAACCAACGTTCGCCAAATCCGATGAAGATACCTACCCAAAGGCCATAATTTGCACCATGGGATAAACTGTGGTCTCCACCAGACAATTTTGAATAAATTGTAGATACCGCAAAAGCAGAAATCACACATGCAATAATAAGATGCATTTGGTTAGCAGGGTCATTACTTGGAGATGAAAATAGAGAAGCTCCAAGAATGCCCCAAAGAAGCCACCCACCAAAATAGGCCCAAATAGAGCCTACAGCAGTCGAAATTAAATTTGTTTTTGAAAACATAAATTAAGATTTTAGTTAGTTAATAATCGGATAAAAATAATTAAAATTAGCATATACTTAAAAAATATGTTAAAAAAATACAAACAATTTAATTTGTTAGATAGTTAATAACTTTGCGACCAAATCGAAATAATTTGTAGTTTTGTGAATATGTTCAATAACATGAAAGACATAAATGATAATATTGAAACCCCATTTTTACTTAAGATTAGTTTCAATAAACTTCTACAATATTATGAAAACCTTTCAAAAAGCAAAGATGAGTTTATTGCTAAAAAAGCGAAAAGAGTATTAAAAATACAAAGGCCTTATCCCATTTTAAGAGAGGGTTTTAGTGATATATCTTTAGTTGAAACCTATAAAAATGAAATCAATATTATATTACAGGATTCTTTTAGTCCGGTACTGACAAAGAATGAGATCAAAACCGCTTCAATTCCATTTCATGATTTTATTTTTAATTCTTCAGAACGGTTTAATAATATTATTAAAACAGCAGGCAAAGATTTTAAATTGAAAATCAAAAATATTTCAGAAGATGAAGCTTATATTACGGCATGTACAGTGATCCTAAATTTTTATTATGGGTATAATTTAAATCTTAAGAGGCCTTTCTATTACGAAATCCCGGATGCCATTGGCATAATGCGATATTATAAAATATTATATAATGCCGATTTTTGTGAAATAATTCCCAAAGATAATGTGCCTAAAATTACGCTAGAAGATTACTACGAATTATTAGATAATTTTGATGATATTAAACTTTGGAAAGCAAAATTTCCACCAAATGGTTATCTCTTCAAAGGTTTTGTAATCTCTAATATTTTTGATGTTACCGATGACCAATCCATATCAAATATCAAATCAACTTTAATAGCCGAGGTTGGTAAAAAAAACGAGAGTATTATGAATGATTTTCATGATATTTTTCAATCGCTTTTAGGGATTAAAGATTTAAAAGTAGGCTTTTCAATTTATAATAAAGAAGAAGAAGTATTTGAAAGAGTTTATGGAAATAGTATAAATAGTTATCTTTTAAACAATTCCGATTCCGAAAATTGTTGCGATGCGCTCTGTACATCTTCATATAAGACCTTAATTCAAGATAAAAAGTTCTTTGCAATTTCTGATGTCGATAAATTTTATGAGCTGTCAAAAGGACGTGCTCCACAAATTGCTGAATTTAAGAAGCAGGGTATAAAGAGTGCAATTTTGGCGCCAATGGCAAGTGATGGACAATTGCTTGGCATATTGGAACTAGTATCGAATAAACCAAAAGTGCTGAACAGTGTTAATGCAAATAAGTTGTTAGATGTTATGCCTTTTATTGTCTCGGCGGTAAAACGCTCAAAGGATGAAGAGGAAAATCTCATCGAAGCTATTATTCAGCAAGAATGTACTTCTATACATCCTAGCGTACATTGGCGATTTAGAAAAGAAGCTAAGCATTTTATACAGGAGCAGTTTAAGGGGAATGAGGTTTCGTTCAATAAAATAGCATTTAACAAGGTTTATCCACTCTATGGACAAATTGATATTAAAGGGTCATCTGAAGCACGTAATAAAGCTACTAAACAAGATTTAATACTCCAGTTGAAA
The DNA here is from genome assembly GCA_037969605.1 of Flavobacteriaceae bacterium. Taxonomy (GTDB): domain Bacteria; phylum Bacteroidota; class Bacteroidia; order Flavobacteriales; family Flavobacteriaceae; genus Geojedonia. The sequence continues at coordinate 11,285 of JBBKXS010000344.1, read as the reverse complement.
GCTATAAATGATATTATTGAAAAAGCTTCAAAAATTGAGAGTTTGCCAATTTATGAACAGTTCATTTTTCAAATAAATCAGTATTTGGAAGATCTTAAAGCCTATTTTCAAGTCGATAGCGAACAGCAAATATCTTCTTTCATTCATTATGAAATGGATCCATTATTATCTCATTTGGAGACCTTGGAATCTCTTAGAGGAGACATTGAAACCTACAAAAATAGTGTGGATTCGCAACATAAAGTTTTATATAAACACAGAAAAAATTATGATGATACCATTGCCTCAATTAACATGGAAATGGCTTCATTATTAGATAAAAAACAGGTGGAGGCCCAAAGCATGTATCCCCATTTTTTTGAACGTTTTAAAACGGATGGTGTTGAGCACAACATGTATATTGGCGAATCCATAACAAAAGTAGAAAGCTTTAATCCAATTTATCTTTATAATTTAAGGTTATGGCAATTGCAAGTGATGTGCGAAATGGAAAATGCATATTATCAAATGCAGCCAAATTTTCCTATTCAATTAGATGTGGCATCCATGATTTTAGTTTTTAATCAGCCGTTATCCATAAGTTTTAGAATGGATGAAAAGCAATTTGACGTGGACGGAACCTATAATGCAAGGTACGAAATCGTTAAAAAAAGGGTTGATAAAGCGAATATCAAAGGCACGAAAGAGCGAGCTACAGACACAGGAAAAATCACCATAGTGTATTCTCATAAACAAGATGAGATAGAATATTTAAGATATATCAAATTTTTACAATCAAAACATTATTTGGGAGAAGATGTAGAAATTGTCGAATTGGAAGATTTACAGGCAGTAACCGGATTAAAGGCAATTAGGGTAAATATACTTTATCATAAAGATAATGAAGCCAAGGCTTTTTATACGTATGATGATTTAATGAAAGAAATCAAAACCTAATTACCGTAGTACTTAAATGCAATGGCATAAGATAAAACACTAATAATAATCCCAACCATAAAAACAGTGTAGGTCAACCGCAGAATTTTATATTTCCTGTCCAATACTTTTCCAAGAAAATACAAATCTTTCTTCATGGAAGAATATAGATAGTCCCTGTCTTGCATCATTTCGCCCATTGCCCATTCAAAATCCGGAAGGCTCATTTTATGAAAATTTCCAAAAAACAACAGGTTTACTTTTTTATTGGCAACATCTTCTTTGGTAAACTTTCCACTTGTGACATTGGGCCTTGTAGCCAGTACCGACAAAATCATGGATGCTACTGTGAATAATACAAAAATCACAGTAGGGTAAATAAGGTAGGCATTGGATGCATTGTCCAATTTTGAAACTAAATTTGAAAGGACAAGTGAAACGATAATGGCATTGACCGATAATAAAATATTGGCCTTTGTGTCGGCGATGTCACTTAATGAAATATGATTTCTAAGTGTTACTCGAAACATGGTTTCAATACCTCTTTCTGGCAAAGCCACTTTGTTTTTCTTAAAATCCAGCTCTTCTTTTTTTTGTTTTAGTTTTGTGTTTTCGCCTTTTAACTTGTTTTGAAGTTTTAACAATCTTGATAAATTTTTTCCTTTGGTTTTTTCCCAATTGGAAGAAGCTTCATCAGTATAAAATCGATGTTTATTCGTAAGAAAATCAATATTTTCTTGTAACCATTCGGCTTCTGTTAATGTTTTATTGCATTTCAATTCCCATTCTTTTCTTAGGAGCTCAGAAACAATCATAAAATCTTTACTACCAAGATGGCCAGAGTCCGCATCGCGAATAATTTTTTCAAGTTGCGTCTTTGGTTCATAATCTAATTTTGTTGCTAGGATTAAATTTGAAATGAGTTCAATCTTATCTTGAGGACAATTTTGAGATTTCAGAAATGAAGTTGCAATAGAGGCACTTTGGTTCTCATGTTTTTCAATGGCTTTGGTATAGCCCGTATCATGGAACCAAGCGCTTATAAGCAACAGTGCTTTTTGTTCTTCGTCAAGCCCAGAAAGATCCGCGAGTTTATTGGCATTAAAAACAACATTTTGGGTATGGGCAAGGTTGTGGTAAGTAAAACCACCATTTAATTCTTCATTGATGAGATGAACAACAAATTTTTCAACTTTCGCAACAAGGTCAACCATAAAGATAAAATGATATTTTAGTAAAAATACTAAACTTTAACGAATGTAAATTAAACGATTTATTTTGTCGTAAATTTAAAGTTAGATTTCATCATTCTTCTGAATAGATTTATTGTAAGCCAATACTGGACATTGCGACTATTTTACGATTAAAAATGATGCATAATTAACAAATTTAAGGTATAGGAACATTGATAACTTGGAAAGAGGTCATAAATTTTGCGGTAAATGGAAATCCAAAACCAGATACAAGATTAGAGAAAACAGCTGAAGAGTGGAGAACTATTTTAACACCAGATCAATACAGAATCACTCGTAAAAAAGGTACAGAAGCACCTGGAACTGGTGCTTTATGCAGTATTCATGACTCAGGCAAATACAATTGTGTGTGTTGCGGAACGTCGTTATTTGATTCTACAATTAAATTTGAGTCAGGCACGGGTTGGCCCAGTTTTACACAACCAATCCAGCAGAATGTCATTAAGTACGAAAAAGATACAGCTTTTGGGATGGTTCGTGTAGAGGTGATGTGCAACACATGCGATGCACATTTAGGGCATGTATTTCCAGATGGGCCAGAACCTAGTGGATTGCGATACTGCATTAACTCTGAATCCATGATATTAGATAAGGAATTATAGTTATGAAAGATTTAAAATTGGAATTGGCAACTTTTGGTGGCGGATGTTTTTGGTGCACAGAAGCTGTTTTTCAGGAAGTAATTGGAGTTCAAAAATTGGTGTCCGGTTATACCGGAGGGACAGTTCCAGGTAAACCAACTTACAGAGAAGTATGCTCTGGATTGACAGGACATGCAGAAGTGGTTCAAATCTCTTTTGATCCATCTTCAATTTCTTATGAAGATTTGGTTACCATTTTTATGACCACGCACGATCCAACAACGTTGAACAGACAAGGCGGTGATACCGGAACCCAATACCGATCGGTAATTTATTACTACAGTGAAGATCAAAAAACAATAGCTGAAAGGGTTGTGGAAAATTTATCAAAATATTTTGACAATGCTATTGTTACCGAAATTAGTCCGATGGGTACATTTCATGAAGCCGAAGATTATCATCAAAATTATTATGCCAGCAATCAAAATCAGGGGTATTGCAGTTATGTGATTACGCCTAAATTAGCTAAGCTTCGAAAACTTCATGCTAATAAGTTAAAGAAATAATTTTGCAAATTACTATCTTTAACAATAAGGAAATCAACCAAAATGAATCTTTACTTTCGTTTTATTTCATTTTTTATTGTCACGCTTGTTTTAAGTGGTTGCGCTACTTACAATGCGCAATATTCCGAGATTCAGGATCAAGAAAATCAATTTCCTGATAAAAAAATCCAACATTCATTTTATTTAATTGGTGACGCAGGTAACTCTTCACTAGGTAGTGAATCGGAAGCTTTAAAAGCATTTAAAGTGCAACTAAAGGAAGCGTCAAAAAACAGTACAGTCCTGTTTTTAGGGGATAATATTTATCCCAAAGGATTGCCTAAGAAATCAGATGAAGGCAGGGAATTTGCGGAACATCAATTAAGGGTTCAGACCAGTGCGGTTAAAGATTTTAAGGGGAAAACCATTTTTATTCCTGGTAATCATGATTGGTATTCAGACGGATTAAAAGGTCTGCAACGTCAGGAAGATTTTATTGATGATATATTAGGAAAAAATTCTTTTTTACCAGAACATGGCTGTCCTATTGAAAAGATAGATATTTCAGATCAAATAGTGCTGATTATAATTGATTCAGAATGGTATTTAACCAATTGGGACGACCATCCAACAATCAATGATGAATGCGAGACCAAGACCAGAACTAAATTTTTTGATGAACTCGAAAGTGAGATCAAAAAAGCCGATGGGAAAACCACTCTTATCGCTTTGCATCACCCTATGTTCACGAATGGCTCTCATGGTGGTCAGTATTCATTTACCGATCATATGAAACCACTGCCAGGTTTAGGAACACTAAAAAATGTGATGCGAAAAACGGGTGGGGTGTCAACTGTCGATATTCACAACAAACTTTATAGTGAATTTAGAAAACGTATTATAACCTTGTCCCAACAAAATGACAAATCCATTTTTGTGTCGGGTCATGATCATAGTCTTCAATATATTGTTCAGGACAATATCCCTCAAATTATAAGTGGTTCTGGTTCTAAAGTAAAACCTACCCGAAACATTGGGGACGGTAAATTTTCATATGCAACTCCAGGATATGCTAGATTGGACGTGTTTACAGACGGATCCTCACATGTAAGGTTCTATTCGGCAGATGGTGACAAAATAGTTTTTGAAACCCAAGTACTTTCAGAAGATAAAAAAGCACAATCTTATGAATATGCCTCATTGTTTCCAAATGAGAAAACGGCTTCAATTTATACTAATGAAGAAACAAATAAAGGAAGTATTTATAAATCAATTTGGGGAAAACGATATAGAAATGAATATAGCACAAAAGTCAATGCAACAACGGTTGATCTAGATACCTTATTCGGTGGGTTAATGCCTATAAGAATAGGAGGCGGACATCAATCAAAATCTCTCCGACTTAAAGATAAAGAAGGGCGCGAATATGTGATGCGTGCTCTACGTAAAAATGCCATACAGTATTTGCAGGCCGTTGCTTTTAAAGATCAATATATTGAAGGACAATTCAATGACTCTTATACTGAAGGTTTATTGTTGGACATTTTTACAGGTGCACATCCGTATGCTCCTTTTGTAATTGGGGACTTATCTGATGCTGTTGGTATTTTTCACACAAATCCTGGGTTGTATTATGTTCCAAAGCAAAATGCATTAGGACAGTTTAATGATGAATTTGGAGATGAATTATATATGATTGAAGAACGAACGGATTCTGGTCATGGAGATAAGAAGAGTTTTGGTTTTTCAAACACCTTAATTAGTACGGATGATGTTTTGAAAAAACTCCAATTTGATGAAGACTTTGTATTGGATGAAGCAGCTTATATCCGAGCTCGACTATTTGATATGCTTATTGGTGATTGGGATAGGCATGAAGACCAATGGCGTTGGGCAGAATTTAAAGAAAACAAAAAAAGCATATTTCGACCAGTTCCTAGAGATAGGGACCAAGCATTTTCAATTATGTCGGACGGAGCTTTATTAGGCTTTGCCACGAGTGTTGTGCCTGCATTGCGTTTAATGAAAAGCTTTGATGAAGAATTAAAAAGTCCTAAATGGTTTAATTTAGAACCTTACCCCTTAGATATGGCGTTAATAAACCAATCTAATAAAGCGGTTTGGGATGCCCAAGTAAAACATATTGTCGTCAATTTAACCGATGAGGTAATTGAACAGGCATTTTCGAATTTTCCTTCTGAAGTAAATCAAAATACTATCCGAGAAATAAAGAAAAAATTGAAAGGTAGACGTTCAAATCTTCAAAAAATTTCTGATCAATATTATAAACATATCAATAAATATGCGGTTATAAAAGGCACCAATAAAGATGATTGGTTTGATATTGAACGTTTGCCAGATGGTATGACCAAAGTAACAGCATTTAGAATTAAAAAGGGTGAAAAGGCCGAAGTGTTTCACCAAAGGCTGTATACTTCCGAAGTAACAAAGGAAATTTGGATTTACGGGTTGGATGATGATGATGTATTTAATGTTATTGGCAATGGTAATCATGCCATAAAAGTGAGATTGATTGGGGGACAGAATAATGACAAATTTGATATAGAAAATGGTGATAAAATTATAATCTATGACTACAAATCAAAGAAAAATCAGTTTGCGACAAACAAAGGCAAAAGAAAACTTACTGATGATTATAATACCAATGTTTATGATTATAAAAAACTTAAAAATAGCAGTAATCAAATTATTCCTACTATAGGTTCAAATAAAGATGAAGGACTAAAAATAGGATTTGTAAACACCTATACCAATTTTGGTTTTGAACGCAACCCTTTTAGTTTTCAACATAAGTTGGCGGCTGATTATTATTTTTCAACCGATGGTTATGAGTTGGCCTACAATGGAGAGTTCGCAAATATTTTAGGGTCTTGGAATTTAGGCTTGGATGCAAAGTTTACCAGCCCAAATTTTGCCTTAAACTTTTTTGGTTTCGGTAACGAAACACCAAATCCTGAAGCTGACGAGAACGATGGTTTGGATGTTAGTTTAGATTATAACCGCGTTAAATTAAAAACTTTAAAATTCTCACCATCATTGATTTGGCGAGGCGATTTAGGGGCTAAAATAAAAATAGGTATAACCTATGAAGCTATTGAAGTAGAAGAAACTGCAGGGCGATTTATAAACGAATTTATTGGAGACAATGTTGATGTGAGCAACAATTTTATAGGAGCTGAAGCCATCTATAGTTATAAAAATAAAGATAATGATGCCTTTCCAACTTTAGGAATGCAAACAAATTTGATAGCGGGATATAAGTCAAATATTGATAATTCCAATAATTATGCTTATTTAATCCCTGAACTTGCGTTTGATTATAAATTAGTACCTAATGGACAACTAGTTTTGGCCACCAAGGCGAGGGCACATATTAATTTTGGTGATGGATTTGAATTTTATCAGGGTGCGAATATTGGCGCGAGTAACGGTTTAAGAGGCTATAGAAATGAACGTTTTACTGGAAAAAATGCCTTTGTCCAAAGCACTGATTTGCGTTTGAATTTACGTAAGCTAAAAACAGGATTGTTACCATTAAATATCGGATTTTATGTTGGTGGTGATTACGGAAGGGTGTGGTTGGATGATGATGATTCGAGGCGATGGAATACGTCGGTTGGCGGCGGTATTTTTGCCAACGCTGCTAATAAGCTAACATTTAATATATCGGCATTTAATAGTGATGATGAATTGCTATTGGCATTTAAACTGGGCTTTGGTTTTTAATAGTTGTTAGCAAATTGGTGCAATTTGTTTTTTGTGGTTACTTTTGAAAAATAAAAATGCTCCCTATGACTTCAGTAAACGATTTGCTTAATCTTTTGATTTTAGAAGAGGTTGACGAAAATCGTTTTAAGGGTTTTAGCGAAACCGTTGGTAGCCCCAATGTGTTTGGTGGTCAGGTTTTGGCGCAAGCTATCAATGCAGCCAGTCGAACGATACATAACCAAAGAGTTTTACATTCCATGCATGCCTACTTTTTGGAAGCTGGAGATTTGAAATTACCAATTATTTATAACGTAAGCATAGTTAGGGATGGTGGAAGCTTTTCTGTTCGGCGAGTGACAGCACAACAAAATGACACAACCATTTTTATATTATCGGCATCATTTCATAGAAAAGAAGAAGGCTACAATCATCAAATTGAAATGAAACCAGGCATAAAGCAGCCTGAAGAGTTGTTAAGCTGGACAGATATTTTACATCAATTTGGAGATGTATTGCCAAAATACATCAAAACCCTTTTTGAGATCGAACGCCCCGTAGAATTTAAACCAACTGTTATAGTTAACCCTTTAGATCGTAAAGACCTTCCACCTCTTAGTGATGTTTGGTTTAAACTTAAAGGGGATACTTCTGGTTTGGACTTGGCAACAAAGCAACAAATATTAACCTATATTTCCGACTATAATATTTTGGGTTCAGTACTTAATACCCATGCGAGTAAAGCGCATTGGGGAAATACAAGAACGGCTAGTTTGGACCATTCCATGTGGTATTTTAGGGATTTCGATTTTAAGGATTGGTTGTTGTATTCTATGGAATCACCAAATGCTTCAAATGCTAGGGGTTTCGCAAGAGGAAATATATTTTCAAGAGATGGAAAACTTATAGCATCTGTAGCACAAGAAGGATTAATGAGACCTCTAAATAAAAAATGAATCATTATGATGTTATCATCGTTGGAGGAGGGGCAGCCGGTTTTTTTGCCGCTATCAATATCGCTGAACAAAACAAAAATCTAAAAGTAGCTATACTCGAACGTGGAAAAGAAGGCCTTCAAAAAGTAAAAGTTTCTGGAGGAGGACGTTGTAACGTCACCCATGCTGAATTTATGCCTCAAGAATTAGTGTTGAATTATCCAAGGGGAGAAAAGGAATTATTAGGTCCGTTTCATCAATTTATGACAGGAGACACCATGGAATGGTTTGAAAAAAAAGGAGTAACATTGAAGATTGAAGAAGATGGACGCATGTTTCCAATTTCCAATTCATCACAAACCATTATTGATTGTTTTTTAAAGGAAGCCAAAAAGTATAAAATTTCTATTTTATACAATCATTCCGTTAAAACCATTGAAAATCAAAATCAAATTTGGTGTTTAAAAACCTCTCAAGGCGAATTCAATACGGATAAAGTGGTCATAGCCACAGGAAGCAATCCTAAAGTTTGGCGGCTTCTTGAAAATTTGGGACATAGCATTTCACAACCAGTTCCATCATTGTTTACATTCAACATTAAAGACGAGCGTATCAAAGATATTCCAGGAGTTGTGGCTCAAAATGTCGAGGTTAAAATTTTGGGAACTGACTTGGTTTCAGAAGGGCCACTATTGATTACCCATTGGGGAATGAGTGCACCTTCAATTTTAAAATTATCGGCATTTGGAGCACTTGAATTGGCCAAACGGGACTATAAATTTCAAATAGAAATTAATTTTATAAGGAAAACTTTTGAAGACTGTCTCGAACAATTAAAGCATTTAAAACTGCAATTAGCGAAGAAAACAGTGTTCAAATCTGTTCAGTTTGACTTACCAATACGTTTATGGCAAAAATTGGTTTTGGCATCAGAAATGAATAAAGAAACACGTTGGGCAGACATGAACAAACAACAATTAGAATGTTTGGCAGAACAATTAACCCGTGCCGTTTTTAATGTGGATGGAAAAAGCACCTTTAAAGAAGAATTTGTGACTGCCGGAGGTGTTGACCTTAAGGAAATCAATTTTAAGAATTTTGAAAGTAAGCTGAATCCCGGACTTTATTTTGCTGGTGAGGTTCTAAACATTGATGCGGTTACAGGAGGTTTTAATTTTCAAAATGCATGGACTGGTGCATATATTGTAGCAAAATCAATTTCAGAATGAACACCTATATAGCATTATTAAAAGGCATAAATGTTGGGGGACATAAAAAAGTCCCTATGGCAGAATTGAGGGAATTACTCTCTAAATCTGGATATGAAAATGTGCAAACCTATATTCAAAGTGGGAATGTCATTTTGCAATCTTCAGAAAAGTCAATTCGAAAAATTGAAGCAACAATTAAGAAAGCCATTTTAGATTATTTTGGGTTTCAAGTATCTGTGTTAGTAAGGACTGTACCTGAGTTAAATCGAATTTTTGATGACTCACCTTTTACAGAAGAAAAAAAGAAAGCCAGTTATTTTATGATGTTGCATGATACTCCACATGTGGAGTTAGTTCAAATTGCTTCAGAAAAAATCTATGAAGGCGAAGAATATAAAATCATTAAGGATTGTATTTACTTTTTCTGTGCTAAAGGTTATGGTCAAGCAAAATTTAATGCAAATTTTTTCGAACTAAAGCTTAAAACATTTGCAACATCAAGGAACTATAACACAATGGTAAAGTTGTTATCTTTGTCACAAGAACTAGGACATTAATGACTGAAAAAGATTTTATTTCAAAATCATATTCCAACTCAATTGAAAATGGGGATGTAACTTGGGAATCTCCTAGTAATATTGCTCTCATAAAATATTGGGGAAAAAAGGAAAGACAAATACCAGCAAACCCATCCATTAGTTTTACACTCAAAAACTGTAAAACGATAACGTCACTAACATATTCAAAGAAAGAAGATAAATCATATTTTGATTTTGAAGTGTATTTGGATGGAGAAAAAAAAGAGGATTTTAAACCCAAAATACAAACTTTTTTTGAACGTGTTTTAGTGTATATACCTTTTTTGAAAGATTTTCAATTTAAAATTGAAACATTAAATACCTTTCCCCATAGTTCTGGAATAGCTTCTTCGGCTTCTGGCATAAGTGCCTTGGCATTGTGTTTAATGAGTATTGAAAGGCAGCTCAATCCAAAAATGACACCTGGGTTTTTCAATCAAAAAGCATCATTTTTGGCAAGATTAGGATCAGGTAGTGCATGCCGAAGTATTGTAGGCGATCTAATGGTATGGGGTAAAACAGATGTGATTGAAGGCAGTTCCGATTTATTTGGGATTAAATATCCTTATAAAGTTCATGAAAACTTCAAGTTCTATCAAGACACGATTCTTCTGGTCGATAAAGGCGAGAAACAAGTGAGTAGTTCGGTTGGGCACAATTTGATGCACAATCATCCATTTGCAAAACAACGTTTTCAGCAAGCCCATGATAATCTTCATAGGTTAAAACCGATATTAGAATCTGGGGATTTGGATGAATTTATCGCATTAATTGAATATGAAGCCTTAACGCTTCATGCTATGATGATGAGCAGTACACCATATTTTATTCTAATAAAGCCAAATACCTTAGAAATAATCCATAAGATTTGGGAGTTTAGAGCTAGCTCTAAATTACCTATTGGTTTTACTTTGGATGCAGGAGCCAATGTACATGTGCTTTATCCAATGCATGAGGCCAATGCCATTTTGGAATTTATTAAAAACGAGTTAGTTGCATATTGTGAAAACGGACACTATATTTGCGATGAAATTGGTTTTGGAGCAAACCAATTACTTTAATAATTTGTATCTTTAAAACCAAATCGCCCGATTAAATGAAAGGACCTCTTTTTTACTCTAAAATTTTACTCTTTGGTGAGTACGGAATCATTAAAGATTCAAAAGGTTTATCTATCCCATATAATTTTTACAACGGTGCTTTAAAGATGAGTGAAAATCAGTCGGAACAAGCTCAAAAATCAAACCTTAATCTAAAAAGATTCATATCTTTCTTAGAAACATTGAATCCGGACCTAGTGGTTTTCGATATGGAAAAACTCCAAAGTGATGTTCAATCTGGGATGTACTTTGATTCCTCAATTCCGCAGGGTTATGGTGTGGGCAGTAGTGGGGCTTTGGTTGCGGCCATTTATGATAAATATGCACAAAATAAAATTACTGTATTAGAAAACTTAACACGTGATAAATTATTAAATCTTAAAACGATATTTTCTGAAATGGAGGCATTTTTCCACGGAAAATCCTCGGGGTTGGATCCAT
>JBBKXS010000343.1:0-3558 GCA_037969605.1 Flavobacteriaceae bacterium | reverse complement strand
GTTTCAGCATTCTCAATAATAAGCTCTTCCCCAAAAACATTGATATGGTGCTTGGTTCGCCCCGAAACTTTTATTCTATAGGGATTTGTTGAAGTAAACCTAATTGTGTCTCCAATTTTATATCGCCATAATCCTGCATTCGTAGTAATGATTACAGCATAGTTAACATCAACCTCAACCTCACTTAGAGGAATTATTTTCTGATCGGGAGTTCGGTATGTATCCATAGGAATGAATTCATAAAAAATACCATAATCTAACATCAACAATAGCTCACTCGAATTGTTCTGATCCTGGATAGCAAAAAACCCTTCAGAAGCATTATAAATTTCATAATACTTGAATGATTTTTTAGGTAATATAGCTTTAAATTGATCTGAATAAGGGGTAAAACTTACTCCACCATGAAAATAGACTTCAAGATTTGGCCAAATATCAAACAAGTTGTTTTTTCCAGTAGTCTCCAAAACATTATTAAGTAGAACCAGCATCCATGATGGCACTCCCGCAAGACTTGTAACATTTTCATTAATGGTTTCATTAACTATGGCCTTCATTTTATGTTCCCAATTGCTCATTAAAGACACCCTATTACTAGGTGTACTACTTAATTCGGCCCAAAGGGGCATGTTATCAATTAAAATGGCAGATAAATCGCCAAAAACAGTGCCGTTTTCCATGTACAACTCTTTACTTCCCCCAAGACGTAAACTCTTTCCGTTAAATAATTGTGAATCTTCATTATTGTTAAGGTACATACATAATAAATCTTTGCTTGCGGCATAATGGCAATCTTCCAACGACTCGGTACTTACAGGAATAAATTTACTTTTGGCATTGGTAGTGCCACTGGATTTGGCGAACCATTTGATGGGATCAGGCCAGAATATGTTATGTTCGCCTCTTCGTGAACGCTCAATAACGTCTTGATAATCCTCATAAGTGGAAATAGGAACACGTTCTGAAAATGCATTGTAATTTTTAATGGAACTAAAATCATATTGTTTGCCAATTTCGGTGTCCTTTGCAATATCAATAAGTTGATGCAACAATTCGTTTTGTACCTCATTGGGGTATTTTAAAAACAGTTCAATTTGATGGAACCGCTTTTTCAAAAACCATGACGCAATAGAATTGACTAGAGGTATTGGCATATTTATATTATCTTTAGGTCTTTAAAAATAATACTTTTTTTGATGTTCTACCAAGGTGTTCTAACAAAAATGGAAACTGAGTTTTCGCACCCTATACAATACTATTTGGTTTTTGAAAATGACTTTATAAATATGAACCAGTTATTAGATAAAACCATAGAGCTTAAGTTTGTAAAATACCAGTGCCTAAATTGCGGATTAGACAAGCCTATTTACAGGCAAGGGTTTTGTAGAAGCTGTTTTTTTGAAATCCCACAAGCTGCCGACTGGATTATGCGCCCTGAGTTGAGTACTGCTCACTTAGGGATAGAAGATCGCGATCTCGAGTATGAAAAAAAAGTGCAAATGCAACCTCATGTTGTATATCTTGCAAATTCCAGTAATATTAAAGTTGGAGTTACTCGTAAAAGCCAAGTGCCAACACGTTGGATTGATCAAGGCGCTCATGAAGCTATTGAAATTGTAGAAGTCCCCAATCGGTATTTGGCCGGAATTACCGAGGTGGCCTTAAAAGGTTACGTAAGCGATAAAACCAATTGGCGCACCATGCTAAAAAATGATATTGTGGATGAAAATTTGGTGGATTGGAGAGAACGTTTAAAACCATTTATTCCTGATGAAGCCAAAGACTATTTTATCGAATCCAATTCTGAAACCAATTTAGAATTTCCAGTACTTCATTATCCCGAAAAACCTAAAAGTTTGAATTTAGAAAAAGACCTCAACTATACAGGAATTCTCAAAGGAATCAAAGGGCAATATTTAATATTTGCAGACGATACCGTTTTCAATATCAGGGCCAATGAGGGATTAGTGATTGACCTTGAAATTAAATAAAAAAACACGCTCTATTAGCGTGTTTTGAATACTATTTTATGAGACAATCCTACTAAAATTCTTCTTGATTTCTTAAATCTTGTATGTATGATGCTTTTTGTATTTCTCTTCTTCGTTTTACGGACTTTTTTGTAAAAAACTGATTCTCTCTAATATTTTGCATGACCTTAATATTGCGATGTTTACGCTTATACCGTTTTAGAGCTCTTTCAATATTCTCACCTTCTTTTATTTCAATTTTTATCATGTATTGCTTTGTTATTTATAATAGTTTGTATTTAGGCCTATCCTAAATATGTCTTTAATATTTTACTTTTTGAGTTATGGCGCAGACGTCGAATACCTTTTTCTCGTATTTGCCTAACACGTTCACGAGTGAGATCAAAGGTTTCGCTTATTTCTATTAGACTCATAGCCTTTTCATTATCTAAACCATAAAAAAGTTTTAAAACATGACTTTCTCTATGGGATAAAGTATCTAATGCTCTGTTGATTTCTATTTTTAAAGACTCCGACATTAAGGTATTATCGGGATTTGGAGATTCTCCAGATTTTAGATCATATAAAGTAGATGTCTCTCCATCTTTCAATGGCGCATCCATTGACAAGTGCCGTCCAGAATTTTTCATGGACTGCTTTACTTCCATAATAGTCATATCCAATTCGCTGGCAATTTCCTCTACACTTGGAGGTCTTTGATGTGATTGTTCCAAAAATGAATACGCTTTATTGATCTTATTAATAGAACCAATTTTATTTAGGGGCAATCTAACTACTCTGGAATGTTCTGCCATGGCCTGAAGAATAGCTTGCCTAATCCACCAAACAGCATAAGATATAAATTTAAAACCTCGAGTTTCATCAAATCGTTTAGCCGCTTTTACCAAACCTGCATTGCCTTCATTAATTAGATCTGGTAATGTTAATCCTTGATTCTGATATTGTTTAGCAACTGAAACTACAAATCGCAAGTTAGCTGTGGTTAATTTGTCTAAAGCTACTTGATCACCTTTCCTAATCCGTTGTGCTAATTCAACTTCCTCTTCTGCCGTAATTAAAGGTAACTTACTGATATCCTGTAAGTATTTATCCAGCGATTTAGATTCTCTATTAGTAACTTGTTTCGTAATTTTTAATTGCCTCATGTAATATTATGTTTATAGTTAATGTACAACTTAACCTTTTAAATGACAATAGCAAGGAAATGACCATTTCTTTAAAAAAATTAACAAAGAAAGATGGAATATTCCTAAAAAATATAAGGTTATTAATTAATGCTGTCTTTTTTCTTTCTGTTTTTTAATAATCCACCTAAAATGTTTTTAACACCTTCCTCAACAGCTTTTTTAGATGTTGCGTTAACCGTATCTTTTTTAATGGGATTTGTTTGAACATAAGTAGAGTCTGTTAGCGTGGGGCTTTTGGTACCTGTTAGGCCATCAATAAGATCTTTAATTTTGTCTTTACCTTGATTGAGCAGTTTTTGCTTTTCAATCTCCACGAGCTTTGAGGTAAGGCTTTTTACGCCACTGGTAAGGTCTGTGCTCACCGTTGGACTGGAATACAG
>JBBKXS010000342.1:0-2649 GCA_037969605.1 Flavobacteriaceae bacterium | reverse complement strand
ATGTACATTGGGATGTGATTTTAAATACGCTTTGCTTCCCAAATAACCAACAGCTCCATGTGGATCAGCAATATAACTATACTCATTATAAATTTCCTTTATGGCATCTTTGGTTTGTTTGTCTGTAAAGCTAAATGAGGATACATTAGACTTTAATGCTTTAAAATTATTCTTATATATTTCCTGTATTCGAATAAAGTTACTTGGGTTACCAACATCCATAGCATTACTAATGGTTTGAACACTAGGTTTTGGACGATAATTTTCAGTATTCAGATATTCTGTAACCACATTATTGGCGTTGTTGGATGCTATAAAATGATGAATTGGCAAGCCCAATTGTTGAGCCATCATTCCTGCACAAATATTTCCAAAATTGCCGCTGGGTACCGAAAACACAAAATTATTATGCTTGTTTTTTAATTGCTTATATGCAAACAGAAAGTAAAACATCTGTGGTAACCAACGTGCCACATTGATGGAATTTGCCGAAGTGAGTTGCATTTTTGAAGTTAGGTCTTCATCCAAAAACGCACGCTTAACCATGTCCTGACAATCGTCAAACACACCTTTGACTTCGAGAGCTGTAATGTTTTTTCCAAGCGTAGTCAATTGTTTTTCTTGAATATCGCTCACTTTTCCACTTGGATACAAAATGACGACATTCACGCCTTTTACACCCAAAAATCCATTAGCAACGGCGCCACCAGTATCCCCAGAAGTCGCCACCAAAACGGTAACTTCCTTGTCATTATTTTGATTGAAGAAACCAAGACATCGTGCCATAAATCGGGCACCAACATCTTTAAACGCCATGGTCGGTCCGTGAAACAGTTCTAAAGTCGAAATGTTTTCGTTTAACGGAACAATAGGAAAATCAAACGAAAGCGTTTCTTCAATAATTTGTCTTAAAATATGTTCTGGTATATCTGGTGAGACAAATTGTTTAATAGCTTCAAAAGCAATGTCGTTATAGGATAGGGTAATGATTTGATCAAAAAAGGACTTTGGAAGTGGGGTTATGCTTTCAGGAAAATAAAGTCCCTTGTCAGGAGCCAATCCTTTTATAACGGCATCTTTAAAACTTGTGTTTGGGGCTTTATGGTTTAGTGAGTAGTAATTCATAATGTTTTGGACGGATGACGGATGACCGATGACCGAAATGTTTGGACAATTTTAGTTGATTTTATTTTTAAAAGCGACCATCATATTCATTAATTCATAGGAGGTATCATAAAGGATATCGAATTCAAATTGAGACAAATAATTTCTCCTTTTTGCCTTAAATAAGCAAGTTACAACTTCTGCTAATGAACGTATTGAATAACCTACAAATTTCTTTTGTTCAGGATTACTTTGTCCAATGGAACCTTCAGAAATGTTTAAAGCGATAGAATCAGCTGCACGTCTTATTTGAGATGATAGATTGAATTTTTCTTTATCAGGAAATTTATCAGATAGCTTATCAATTTCATCTCCAAAATCCATAGCCTTTTGCCAAATAATCAATTTTTCAAATTTAAATTTATTCATAAGATGCTATCATTTAATTTCATATTTTTCATCCGTCATCCGTCATCCGTCTCATCGTTATAATATTTTAATCCCTTCAACATTTATTTTTGATACATAAGTTTCAAAAGCGATATTAGTTTTTGAGTATAGTGCACGAATGGCCTGTTCCACTTGTGTTGCCATTTCAAGACCTTCACTCAACATAAAAATAGAGGGGCCTGAACCCGAAATACCAGCTCCCAAAGCACCAGCGTTCAAAGCTTCTTTTTTTACGTCACGATAATGTGGAATGAGTTGTGCTCTATAAGGTTCAATAATAATATCTTCTAATGATCTTTGTATCAATCCATAATCACTTGTATGTAGTCCATGTATCAAACTTCCCACATTGGCCCATTGGATGATGGCATCCAAAAGGGGCACTTCATTTGGCAAAATAGCTCTTGCCGAAGATGTTTTTATCTCAATTTGTGGATGAATGATGGTGGCATATAAATTTATTGGTACTGGAATTTGTAAAACTTCGAGTGGCTGCAAACTTTTCACCAATGTAAATCCTCCAAAAATTCCAGGCGCGATATTATCGGCATGTTCGCTACCGCTTGCCAAGGCTTCGCCTTTTATTGCGAAACCGGTAAGCTGGGTTTTGTTGTAGGGTCGACCTAGCAGTTCATTGATGGCGAAAACACTCCCGGAAGCACTAGCAGAACTACTGCCAATTCCACTGCCGGGTTTTATTTTTTTATGGATTTCTATTTCAAATCCGCAATCAGGTTTAGCATGTTCCAGTAATGCCAAAGCTGAAACACCAGCAACATTTATATTGGCTTCATAGGGTAAATCGAATCCTTCAATTTTTGAAATTCTAACCCCTTTTTCCTTCGTTTTTCGAACGATCATCGTATCACCAATACTATCCAAACAAAAGCCAAGGACGTCAAAACCACAAGCGACATTCGCTACTGTTGCAGGTGAAAATATTTTTATTTCATTCATAATTTATAGAAAAAAGAAAATAGAGAAATGAAAATAGACGATGTCAATTGGTCTTTATTTTCTATTCTATATTCTCAAGTCTTTTTAGTTATTTCCTATTTTTATAATATCAGCATATAATCCGGAGGCCGTAACATC
>JBBKXS010000341.1:0-7578 GCA_037969605.1 Flavobacteriaceae bacterium | reverse complement strand
AACATAGGTTTTTTAGATGTTAAATAATTTTTTTTATTTTTTGATAAAATATCAAAACCCTATGATTTATAAATTTTCACTATTAAAATGCTACATAATTTATAGCCTTTAAATTATGTTTAAAAAACTTCAAAAAAAAATTTAAATCAATTGCAACAGGACTGTTAAGTGAGGTGTGCTTTTATACCACATCTTTGCTTAAACACTTTTTATTAATCTTAAGTTATTGGTTATATAAAAATTTAGTCACCGATTTATTTCTGATTATATTTTTTTCAAATACAATAATTTAATTCGATTAATGGCGCAGTGATTATTGATTAATAGCTATCACGAATATTAATTTTAAATCTTTGATCATGAAAAAAGCCTTTTCTTTAATTACATTATTAAATCAAATCCGTTTATTTCATGGACTAGCAATAGTCATATTATTCACATTGGTATTTTCAGCCTGTGAGAAAGAAATTGACGACCAATCTTTTCAACAAGATGAAATTTCAAATGCAGTGATGCATAAAAATGACGGGGGGGGGTTACAGAGGTTCGATGCTCAAGTTATCCAATCTTGGTACGAGCTGATGCTGAATCTCGCCACTGAAACACCCGGTCATACACCGCCCATTCTGGCAAGAAGTTTGGGAAATGCAGGAGTGGTAGTTTACGAATCACTTGTTGGTGAAATGCCAAATCACCACTCATTGGTGGGGCAATTAAATGGATTGAATTCAATTCCACAAAGAAAACAAGGAAATTCATATCATGGCCCCGTTATGGTAAACGCTGCACTTGCAAGTATTGTTAAAATGATGTTCCAGAATGCCTCTACGGCTAATCTCAACAAGATAGATGATTTAGAGTTGGCTACCAATGATTTATATGCTGGGAGGGTGAGCCAACAGATCATGGATCGTTCCATTGATTATGGTCGTGCCGTTGCTGAAGCAATCTACGATTGGTCGAAAAGTAATGGTGGTGATCAAGCCTATCTGCATAATTTTCCAGCAGATTATATCCCTCCTCAAGGCGCTGATAAATGGGTTCCTACACCACCTTCGTTTCTACCTGCCTTATTACCTTATTGGGGAAATTATATGACCATGGTACCAGCTAACAATGTGGGCCCGGTAGACCCGCCTGTTCCAATGGAGTTCTCTTCCGTGGTTGGATCTCCCTTTTACAATGCAGCTTATGAAGTTTATGAAATAGGACTAAACCTTGGTCCGGAACAATCAGAAATTGCGTTGTACTGGGATGATGGTGTTGGTACATTCACTCCCCCTGGGCACAATATGGCCATTGCTTTACAAATGATCCGCAATCAGCAACTTAATTTTTATCAAACCGCCATTTTACTTGCAAAATTGGGTATTGCAGAAAATGATGCTGGAATTGTTTGTTGGAGGGCCAAATTCAATACAAACCTGCTGCGGCCTATCACGTTTATCCAATCCTATTTAGACCCTACATGGACCTCGTTGATTACAACCCCGCCATTTCCCACCTACACCTCTGGGCACTCTACTTTTTCAGGAGCTGCTGCCGCTATTCTTTCTGCTGAAATAGGCAATGCTATTTCTTTCACCGACAGCACTAAAATAGCTCATGGATTTTCGCCACGTTCATTTAATAACTTCACAGCCTATGCGGAAGAAGCCAAAGAATCAAGATTATTCGGAGGGATTCATTACAGTTTTGATAATGAGTTTGGATTAGTGTGTGGAGAGCAGATTGCTAACAATGTAGAACAACTCAATTGGTGAAACATGGCGTTACAAAAGGAATTTGATTGGTCGTAATAAATGACCATTGCATAAAAAACTTTGTTCTTTTTAAATCAATATTTATAAACATTTTAAACTTTATTATTATGAAAAATTTATTATTTATGTTATTAGCAGTTACAGTGGTAACTTTTAACTCATGTTCAGATGAAGCGGTTGCTTTATATGGAAACGAAAACATTGACAGTTCGGCCAATTTAATGGGAGGCAAAGGCGCTCCTCTTAATGTAAATCTTTCACCATTTAATGGGCAACTAGAAGATGCAGATGGGAATATGCCGGTAGATGATGCCACCTTATTATACAATAAGAATGGAGGCCAACATGTACCAATAATGACCCCAGATGGGTTACACCAAGTGACCTATGGGGAATTCAAAATGGCTTCTGGTATGGCTAAAATAAAATGCATCAATGCAGGTACCCATGTTGTAATGCAATTAAAGGGATTGATTCCCCATGGCGTGTACTCATTATGGACACTTATTTTTGAAGCACCTGGTTTTGATGGAACCATGAATAATCGAATTGGCTTTGGTGCATTGGGAGCAATAGAGGGCAACAAAAATTCTAATTCTTTTATCGCTGATGATGAGGGCAATGCTTCCATTTCAATAATTAGAGCGGCAGGAAAACTGGAAGTAGACGGTTCGGTAAACCCCGAACCTGATTATGAAGGGGTACCAAATTGTCTGAGTGAAGAATTTGAGACACATTTAGCATTGGCTTACCACCTGAACAATATAGCAGCTGGTCCCGGTGCTCCACCTACCTGGGTAGTTCAAGGTGCCTTTATATTTTTTGGTTCTCAGCTTTAATGAATTTATTCTCTTAAGAAATCTATGCACATTGAACGCAAAAGAAGCAGGATAACCATTATGTCAAATTAAATATGAATTCCCTTAAAGAATGGGGAGCGATGTAATTCAATATTTAAATCTTTTATAAAAGAAGCAATCCGATTTGGATTGCTTTTTTTGAAATTAGATTACTCGTATTTCAATTCAATCCTCTTTCTAACTTCATCCAAAATATTGATGAGCTGCTTACTGAATTCAAAGGTCATGATATCGCTTTCTGTTTTGCCATCCCTTAAGAGTTGGTTAAAGTGGGCAATCTCATAGTTATATCCAAAGGTGTGACTTTCAAATGGGATGGTTTCTTCTTTATGCTCTGTTGAAATGCTAATGGATGAGGGCTCATGAAATCTAGAATGCAAGGTTAGGATTCCTTTTTCACAATGAATCACAGCTACAGTTGGAGATTCTTTCAACAAGGTGCTTTTGAGCTTGGCTATTACTTGGTTGTCATAACCAAATGTCATATCACATGACGAATCTGCGCCATTTTCAAAAAAAGTGGCTTTGGCCTCAATATGCTTTGGTTTTCCCAACATAGAAAGTGCAGCAAAAATGGGATAGATACCAATATCCAACAGACTGCCACCACCCAACGATTTTTTAAACAATCTGGCAGAATCATCAAATTCGCGATAAAATCCAAAATCGGCTTCTAGTTTAAGAATATTACCATAAGTATTTTTATTCACAATTTCCAAGACATATTGGTAATGTGGTAAATAATAAGTCCACAAGGCTTCCATGAGCAAGGTGTTGTTGGCTCTTGCACAATCAATCATTTCCTCAACTTCACTGGAATTCATGGCAAAGGGTTTTTCACATAATACAGCAATCCCTTGTTTTAAACACATGATGGTGTTTTCTTTATGTAATACATGTGGTGTGGCGATGTAAATGGCATCAACTTGAGTGTCATTTGCCAATGCTTCATACGAGTCATAGGCTTTTGAAGTCTTGAATTCTGAAGCAAAAGCATTCGCCTTGTCTTGGGATCTAGAAGCTACCGCATACAATTCGCAGCCTTCAACGGTCGTCAAATCTTGAGCGAATTTATGGGCAATTCTACCAAGTCCTATAATACCCCAACGTATGGTTTTAGGTTGCCTTTCCATTTAATTTTTGTGTCGCTTGAAATACTATTGCCATTATCATAACTAAACCACAGCCTAAAACATTTAGCCATAAATAGGGCATCCAATCCAAATACCAAACTGTGATTATTAAAATTTGTGTGATGATAGCGGCAACAAATACAGCATGCCCTTTTACAAATTTAATAAAGAATGCCAATAAGAAAATTCCAAGAACATTACCATAAAAAATGGAACCTATGATATTTACCAACTGGATTAAGTTATCGGCTAAATAGGCCAAACAAGCTATGATTATGGCCAATATGCCCCAACCCAAAGTAAACCATTTGGTCGCTTTAACATAATGCATGTCATCTTCTTCTCTCCTGTGATTTCGTTTATATAAATCGAGGGCCGTTGTAGAGGCTAAGGCATTTAATTCTCCTGCTGTACTGGACATGGCTGCAGATAAAATTACGGCTAGCAACAAACCTATTAAACCACGCGGTAAATTGTTCAAAATAAAATGAATGAACACATAATCTTTATCGTTGGTTTCAACCGGAATTAATTTTTCATCAGCTGCCTTTTGGATCAATACTTTTCCTGCTTCACGATTTTCTTTGTCGGCCGCATTGGCTAGTTGAATGGACTCAATATATTTTTCATCTTTAGTTTCAACATAGTTGTTGATGACGTCTTGTTTATCTGTAAATATTCTGGCCTGCTCTTCCTGTAAATTCTTAAAATCATCTGCATAGGTTGAATTTAAAACCGTTTTTTCAGCAGCCGGATTAAAGTTGACGGGGGATGCATTAAACTGGTAAAACACGAAAACCATAATCCCAACCAATAGAATAAAAAACTGCATAGGGACTTTGAGCAACCCGTTAAAAATGAGCCCCATTTGCATTTCCTTTACCGACTTTCCCGATAAATAACGCTGTACTTGACTCTGGTCCGTACCAAAATAGGAAATTGCCAAAAACGTTCCTCCTATCAATCCACTCCAAACCGTATATCGGTTATCTAGATCAAAAGAAAAATCTAAAATATTCATCTTATCGCTGGCACCAGCAATTTCCAAAGCCTTGGTAAATGTGATATTTTCAGGGAGATAACTAATTATCAAAAAGAAGGCCACAAACATTCCTGTAAAAATCACGGCCATTTGATGTTTTTGGGTAATACTTACTGCTTTTGTTCCTCCTGAAACCGTGTAAATAATCACCAATATGCCGATAATAATGTTGAGATAGATGAGGTTCCAACCGAGAACTACAGATAGAATAATGGCAGGCGCAAAAATGGTAATACCTGCTGAAAGACCGCGTTGGATTAAAAATAAAATCGCAGTAAGACTTCGGGTTTTTAAATCGAATCTATTTTCCAAAAACTCATAGGCTGTATAGACTTTTAAGCGATGGTAAATAGGAATAAATACGGTACAAATAATGATCATTGCCAAAGGCAAACCAAAATAGAATTGGACGAATCCCATCCCATCATGAAAAGCTTGACCAGGCGTTGATAGAAAGGTGATGGCACTGGCTTGTGTGGCCATAACCGAAAGCCCAACAGTCCACCATCTTGACGTGTTACCTCCGCGAACATAGTCCTGTACGTTTTGACTGCCTCGGGTTTTCCAGGTTCCGTAACCCACAATGGTCAATAAGGTTCCTATCAATACAATCCAATCGAGTGTTTGCATAACTTAAAAGGATTTCATGATGAAGTAAAACAATACAATATAAATGATATTGGCAATTAACACTAGTGTGTATAATTTTAACCAAGGCTGTTTTTGTGGTGTGCTTTCACTCATCATTAATCTGAAAGTTTTACGGAAGCGTTAATATTGTCCTTTCCAATGGAAAGCATGTTGGCGAATAATCGATAAGCACCAGAGACACCTTCGGGGAATTCCCTGAAGAAGCTCAGTCCTGTATAGATGTAATACCCTTTTCCATATTTTGCAACCAACAGACTTCCATCTTTTGGCGATTCATCTTTGTCATTCATGGATAGGATAGGGGTAAACTCACTAGACCATTGGTCTGGAAAGTAAAGACCACGTTCCTGAGTCCAGCCTTCAAAATCGTTCTGTGTAATTTTATTGGGATAGTTCAAGAGGGAATGTTGTGGATTTAAAAACCTTACTTCAGCGTCTTCTTCTGTCACACGATCTCGAGAGATTTTTAAATCGTAAGGAGCAATTTCATCAACTTTTAATTGGAAATTGGTATTGTACTGTACAATTAAATTACCCCCATCGGATACAAAATCAAAGAGCTGTTGTTGTTTAAATTTAAGCACATCGGCAGTATTATAGGCTCGAACACCCACAACAATGGCATCAAATCGACTCAGCAATTCTGGATTGATATCTTCGGGTTTAATGACTACGACATTATATCCAATCTGCCTTAAACTTTCGGGTTCCGTGTCGCCGGCTCCTTCTATATATACAATATTTTCACCTTTTTTCTGGATATCCAGCCGTACTATTTTGCTTTCACTCGGAAGTAAAACCGTTTGCTGCGGTATATGGTCATAATGGATTTCAATGAGTTCTTTGGTGTAAATTTGGTTGCCAACATGAACCATGGGTGTAATGAGGCCTTCACTTTGATTTTTTGGAGGAATTATCGTAAACATTAACGTTTGTTCTTGACCTTTATTGGCAATGAAAACTTTTTGTTTTTCGGGATACACGCTCCAATCTTTAGGATGCGCTAGATTTATATAACCGTCAAGACTGTCCCTGCCAGCTCGAACTACAACAGGAATCTCCTTTTGCTTGTCATTTTCAAAAATGATGACTTTTTCAGACACTCTTGCAGAGACTTCTGGGATAATTTCAAAAGGTTTATAAACCTCGCCTTTAACTGGGTCATTAGTTTTGTAAACAACGGGTTTTATGTATTGAATTTTAGTATTTTCAATATTTAAATTGAAGGTTATATTTAAGGCTCTTGGTGTTTCAGGAAGCCCAATTAAATTGGAATCTTCTACCTTATACATTCCCAATGTTCCTTTGGATATTAACCAGTAGGGTGTTGTTGGTTGTTGGTTGGCACCAATCTTAAAACTCGCTTTGAAACTATAATCTAAATTATTTTTTAGCTCTATATTTTTTGAAGTAGTGACCTTGGTTGGATCTACATAACTCTCCAAAAATATTTTGACAGAAGAACGATTAATAGCATCAATGGTTAACTCAACTGTTTCATTTGGGGTCACTAGATTATTATTTGACGAAACTTCCAAATACAAGCCAGCACAAGCGGCGATGATGTTCTTAATCTCTTCCGTTTTTATGGTTTTCCAATGCTCGTTGTCTAAATTTTGAATTCGTTTATAAGCCTCAACTAGTTTGGGAATGGATGCCGAAGGGTTTTTGAAATTGAAATCTTGTTCAACCTTTAGAAGAATATCGCCAATGGCTTTACCACCTTTTACACGGTTCCAAGAAGTGTCTATACCATCAAAAACATTGGTTTTATCTTGTGGCAAGCCCCCTTTTAAAAGTTCTAAATATTCCATTTCTACGCCACGACTTCCTGTGCTTCCAAAACCTTGTGATTTGTGAGAGCTTCTACTTAAGGCTGCTATTTCAGGATTGCTCAATCCGCTGGAAGGAAAATAAACTCCGGTATCAAAACTCAATAAGTTGGTTTTATCGGCTTTATCAAAATTTTCCTGACTTCCGTAAAACCACCAACTGGTATTAAATAGCAATCGTTTGGGTTGCCACAGGCTGGTCTGTTTCAGTTGTTCGGGAAAAGCGGATGTATCATTGGTTAGGTCAAAAGCTTCAACACTTAACATGGCAGAACTGGTGTGATGACCATGTGTACT
>JBBKXS010000340.1:0-23611 GCA_037969605.1 Flavobacteriaceae bacterium | reverse complement strand
GTGTTCTGGATTGTAACGCTTGCAGTAATATTGAAGTATAAAATGACTTTATTATTAACTTTTGAGAAGTCAAGAAAAATTAAGATAAAAGTTATACTCATAGTCCTTGCCGTTTTTGTTTTTTTAAAAATGACAACTTTAATTGTATTTAATCTACCCTATTTATTAGTTAAATCTAATATAGAATATTATGTCGAATCTAAGATAATAGGTAATTACAAAGAAAACAAAGCTGGCAATTTTCATAATATATCCCGACCTAAAAGTGAAGAAAAAGAGCTTTATGTCATTATAATTGGAGAATCAACAAATCGGACAAATTTGGGTTTATATGGTTATTATCGACAAACAACACCTGAATTAAATAAGCTAAAAGATGAATTATTAATATATAACGATGTCATTAGTCCGCATGCCTATTCCGTTGGTGCATTGACAAAAATTCTAACGTTGGCCAATTACGAATCTCCTGAAAAAGTCTCTGAAGGTTCAATAATTCAACTGATAAATAGTGCTGGTTTTGACACGTATTGGTTATCAAATCAAAGACCCATTGGCCCCTATGAAAGTTTAATAACTAAAATAAGTTTATCCTCAAAATATCACAAATTTATAACAACAACCATTGCAGGAAAAAGTAAGGTGCTAGATGGTGAGTTGTTTAATGAATTTAATAAAGTGGTAAAAGAGCTTAAAAGCAATAAAAATGTAATATATCTTCATTTGATGGGCACACATCATCAATATGAAAACCGATATCCATCAACATTTAATAAATTTAAGGAAATACCAATATCAAATTTTCCATCATCTGAAAGTACTAAAAAAATAAACTCTTATGATAATGCCATTTTGTACAATGACTCTTTAATAGCTGATGTGATAAAAAATGTAAAAGGGTTAAATGCCAAGAGTTTTGTTTTGTATTTTTCAGACCATGGAGAGGAAATGTACAATGACCTTGATATGGCAGGACATAATGAGGACATTTATTCGAAAAATATGTTTGACGTGCCTTTTATTCTTTGGGAATCTTCAAAATATAAACAGGGAAAGAACATTGATTTTATTGCTGAAAGGAAATATATGATAGATGATTTAATTTATAGTGTTGCCGACCTTTTGAATATTGATGCACAAGAAGTAGACCTCTCCCGTAGCATTTTTAATAAAGATTTTAAAGAGCGAAAAAGAATTATAAAGGATACTATTAATTATGACACTTATTTTAAAAAGTAATATTATCTAAAAGGCGATAAATAGACCTTGTTTTTTATTAAAAAGATTTGAAACCGTTTTATTTGCTTTATTCCCCAGCCTGGAAGCGCTAGTATAGCCTTTTGTTTAGCATTTAAATGCTTAACATTAATATCTTTAACAATAGATTTGAAATTTTCCTTATCACCACTCATTTTACGCTCCATTGCAATGGCAAATCGATTGTGGTCCATATATCTTTTAAAGCTTGAATTATTTTTTTCTTCAGTTTTGAATTTTTTCACAACCAGAATTTTATCAACTCGTTTACTAGATAATGATAAATGATTGTTCGTGTCAGAAATAACCCTTCTCATACTAATTCTTGAGGTGAAAGCAACCGGTTCTTTCAGAGCAATCTGTATCCATAAATCTGTATCCTGACCAGACCTAATATGAGTATTGAACCCCCCATATTTGTTAATGATGTCTTTTGGGATTACAACAGCTGAAGTCAGAGCAATACCGTCTATTAGGCTATTAGCAAAATAGTCGGGTACAATTCCAAAAAAATCATCATCAATACCTGAATATTGGCCATTGACAATTGTTTTACTGTAAAATAAGGTGTCATAAGCTGTACAATAAAGTCCGCAATTCGGAAAACTTTCAATAAGTTTTTTTGAGTCTTCCAAATGGTTTGGGTACCAAATGTCATCCGCATCCAAAAGAGCAATATAATTCGCGTTCGCATGCTTTATACCGAGATTTCTTGCATCAGAAACGTTTTTGTTTGTTTGGTTTAAGACCTGAATTCTATGATCTTGAATTCTAGAAAGTTCTCCCAAACTCCCATCAGTAGAGCCATCGTTAACGATAATAATTTCAAAATCTTGAAAAGATTGACTTAAAACACTTTTTAAAGTGTTGTAGATATAGTTTTCTTTGTTATATAATGGAATTACGACCGAAAAAAAAGGTATCATTAACGAAAATAATTTTAAACAAAAATACTATATTTCTTATAGTTGGTCTCTATACCGTTTGATTAAAACCTTTATGTTTGCAATTATGGTAGATAAAGAAATTCAAATCGTAACTTTTAATAATCCGTATCCCCCAGATTTTGGTGGCGCCATAGATCTTTTTTATAAAATCAAAGCCTTAAGCGAGTTAGGCGTTGGAATTCATTTACATATATTTTATGATAAAAGAAGTGATATTTCGGGTTTAACATCTTTATGCAAAACAATATCACTTTATAAGAGAAAAAAATCGCTTTTTAAGCATCTTTCTATTATTCCATTTTGTGTTAATACAAGATTTTCAAAAGCATTAATTGCTAGTTTAAATAAAAGCCAAGCCCCAATTATTTTTGAATCAATACGTACGTTAAGAGTACTTAATAAATATGAATTTAAACAAAAAAAAGCTGTAAGAATTCATAATATAGAACATGAATATAGTTGGGGACTATATAAAAGCGAAAGTAATTGGTTTAAAAAAATGGCTTTTTTTTTAGAAGGGTATAAGCTAAAATATTATGAACCCATTTTAAATAAAGCAGATGTTCTGTTTGCAATTTCACATTACGAACATGCATACTACAATAAATATTTTAAAAACGAGTGCTATTATTTGCCCGTGTTTCAAGGAAATAATGAGTTGGAATGCGTAGATGGATTTGGAAAATACGCTTTGTACCATGGTGATTTGTCTGTATCAGATAATATTAAATCTGCATTTTTTATGATTGAGGTTTTTAAAGATTTAGATAAACCACTAATTATTGCAAGTTCAACAAAGAGCTATAGGCTTATTGCTGCAATCAATCACTATAAAAATATTTCTTTTCAATTTATTTCAAATGAAAACCATTTAAATGAATTAATTAAAAATGCTCATATAAATACATTGTACTCTTTTCAAAGATCAGGGACTAAATTAAAAGTTTTCAACGCGTTATTTAATGGAAGGTATTGTGTGTTAAATAACAATATGGTTGACGATCTAGAGGTTTTGAAAGTATGTGAAGTAGTTGAAAATAAAATTGAATATCAAACCGCTGTAATGCGTTTATTTAAACAGGAATTTTTGGTAACTCAACAACGTATTAAGGCTTTAAAAAAATATGATTCGAAATTAAATGCTGAACAATTAATTAAAGTAATGTTTTAATTAAAGTATTTGTTTTGAGATATTTATATTGAAGATGTTAAGATGCCTAATAAATAAAATGTTTTTATGGCGCAGTATTTGTTTATCATTTTTCATGAAGTATTCAATTTTAGGCCTAACAGTTTTTTTAGTTTGCAATTTTGGTTTTGCTCAACAAGAGTTTCACGTTCTTCCTGAAAACCACTTAAAAACTCCTGGTACACCAAGTGGTGATGGAACTTTGCTAAATCCTTGGGATTTGCAAACGGCATTGCACCAAAAGACCGAGGTTGTTAATGGTGGCGATATTATATGGATACACCAAGGTATTTACAATGGAAGGTTCATTAGCAAGCTCAACAGTACAATTAAGGGTAAGTATATTACAGTGGCTTCGTTTCCAAACGAGTGGGCGGTTTTAAATGGTAATGTAACGTCCAATAAAACATCTGTTCTAAATGTCACAGGAACTAATGTCATCTATAAAGATTTTGAAGTGACTTGGCTTGGAAATTTTCCAAGAAACCAACTGGAGCCAGGGTTCCAAAAATCTGATGGAATCAACCATTCAAACGGGATAAATTGTAAATTCATTAATCTCGTTATTCACAACAATCCTGGTTCAGGTTTTGGCTCTTGGAAACGTACGGGTAATTCTGAAATCAATGGCTGTCTCATATATAATAATGGCTACTATTCTGCCAAACGTGGAAGCGGGGTAGGCATGTATATTCAAAATTCAAGTGAACTGAATAGGGTAATTAAAAATAACATCATTTTCAACAATTATTATAAAGGGATTGAAGTATGGTCCGATAATCGCAAAGCAAATGAAGCCTATGTAAAAAACATTGTTCTTGAAAACAATGTGATTTTTAATAGCTCTTTGGTTACTGGAGTGCCTAAAGACAATCTAATCATTGCAACCAATGATAACAATGCCATCAACATTGCCAAAAATATAAAAGTGCTTGACAATATTTTTTATCATAATACCAACTATGCAAAAAATGAAATTGATGGGTCACTGCCTACATTAACCTTGGGGTTTAACAAAAATGCTCCTGTTGAAGATATAACCTTGACAGGAAATATTATTCTGGGAAGAAATGATGGAATTCGAATTTTGCACGCCAAGAGTTTTACTTTTAAAAACAATATTGTTTACAGTGGTTTTATCAGGTTCTATGAATCCTTTTATAACAATTTTAATCAAAAGACCTGGAATTTTTCTGGCAACACCTATTATACAAGAAAGAATAAGGCTATTAGAATACAATCAAAAGAAGATTTCACTTTGGGTGAATGGCAGAAAAAATACCAAATCGACTACAATAGTACATGGAAACCTATATCAGAGTTCAATATGGATCCTATTTTGGATATCACACAGAATGAATACGATAAAAACAAATTTAGGGTTGTACTTTTCGATAAAAATAATGCAGATGTAACCGTAGACTTTTCCAGTTATGGACTTTCTAAAGGCATGTTTTATACCATTAGAGATGTTGAAGACTATTCCAAAATACTTAAATCAGGGATTCTGGGAAATGACAAGAATATAAGCTTTCCCATGAAACTGAACCATGGCAACAAAAATAAAACATTGGATAATTTTGGAGTATATGTCTTAGAATTTTCTAAGGCGTAAAAGGTTGGCTTATTAAGCAGATTGTTTGATTTGATATTTTAATTCTTACGCTGTACCACCTCAAACACCTTATTTTCGTCACACTTTAAAGTCTTACTTGGGTATTTTAACAATAAGGCATAGTCATGGGTAGCCATTAATATGGTATTACCGTTTTTATTGATTTCCTGAAGCACTTTCATAACTTCAACACTAGTTTGTGGGTCAAGATTCCCTGTGGGTTCATCCGCCAAAATGAGTTCTGGTTCATTTAACAGAGCCCGTGCTATGGCGATTCGTTGTTGTTCGCCTCCTGAAAGTTCATGAGGATATTTAAATCCTTTGGTTTTCATGTCAACCTTATGGAGTACTTTTTCCATTCGTTCGGATATTTCTGTTTTGTCTTTCCAACCTGTAGCTTTGAGAACAAATTCCAGATTTTCATTTATGGTTCTATCTGGTAAAAGTTTAAAATCTTGAAAAACTATACCTAATTTTCGCCTTAAAAAAGGAATATCATCTTCCTTCAGGGTTTTTAAATCAAAACCTACAATATGGCCTTCACCTTCGGCAAGCTCCAGATCGGCATAAAGCGTTTTCATAAAACTGCTTTTACCACTCCCTGTTTTTCCGATTAGGTAAACAAAATCACCTTTTTTCATTTCAAAATTCACATGGCTCAACACCATGCTATCACCTTGAAATATGGAAACATTTTTTAATTCTAATATTGATTCGGGCATTTTTTAATGAAGTTTTAATAGGATGTAAATGTATTGTTTTAAATTTCAATTATCAAATTCCAAATTCCAAAACCCCAAAGTGGAATCTTCAATACTTTTGCCTACTGCCTACTGCCTATTGCTTATTGCCCTCTGCCCACTGCCAACGGCCAACTGCCTTTTTGGGTTTTCTATGCTCGGTCAGTTGCCATCCCACCTCCACTTAAATATTTTTCAATTTTTAATAACTTCGTTTATAATTATAAATCAATTCCGTCGTTATAGGTTTTAGATTACTATATCTTTGAACTTTCATCAAAAAAAACGACTTAATGGCATCTAGAAAAATAATTCTTTTAGTAAGTTTTTTAGTACTAAACACTTCTATACAAGCACAACAATCAGCAACCTATACTAATGATTTGGTGGACTATCAAAAAGCTCTCACATTATATAATAACAAGCAGTATTTAGCGGCACAATCGCTATTTGATCAAATACAGGATACGGCTGAAAATGAACAATTGGAATCGGACTGTGCCTATTATATGGCCAATTGTGCGGTACGTTTGAACCAGCCAAATGCCGATGAGCAAATTCAAAAATTTGTGGATACCTATCCAACAAGCACAAAGCGGAATACTGCGTTTTTGGACGTTGCCGATTATTATTTTGTCAACGAGAAGTATGCCTATGCCAGAAAATGGTACGAAAAGGTGGATGAAAATAGTGTCTCACGATCAGAACGGGACCATTTTTATTTTAACTCTGGCTACTCATTATATGCAACCAAAAATGAAACTGGTGCACAAAAGTATTTAAACCGTGTGGTCAACTCAAAAGAATATGGTTCACAGGCTAAATATTATATCGGTTTTATGGCCTATGAAAGTGACGATTATGATAAAGCCAATACCTATTTTGAACAGGTAAGTGATAATGAAAAGTATAAAGAAAAACTGTCCTATTATCAAGCCGATTTGAATTTCAAACTTGGGAATTTTGAAAAAGCCATTAGTTTGGCCAAAGAGCAATTGGCCAAAAGTAGTCCTGAGGAAGTTTCTGAGCTTTCAAAAATTATTGGGGAAAGCTATTTTAATCTTCAAAAATATGCCGAAGCAATTCCATATTTAACGGCCTATAAAGGCAAAAAAGGAAAATGGAACAACACCGATCATTATCAATTGGGCTATGCCTATTATAAGCAAAACAACTTTGAAAACGCCATATCTGAGTTCAATAAAATAGTAGGTGGCAATAATAGCGTGGCTCAAAACGCCTATTATCATTTGGGCGAAAGTTATATCAATCTGGATAAAAAGCAGGAAGCTTTAAATGCGTTTAGAAATGCTTCCCAAATGGATTTTGACCTAAAAATTCAAGAGGACTCTTGGTTAAACTATGCCAAAATCAGTTATGAGATTGGGAATCCATATCAATCGGTTCCTCAGGTTTTAACGGGCTATTTGGATAAATATCCAAAAACGAGTTACCGCGAAGAAATAGAGACTTTATTGATTGATTCCTATATTACTTCGAAAAATTATAAGGAAGCCATGACTTTGCTTCAGGGTAAACGTAGTTTTGAAAATAGGGTAGCCTATCAAAAAGTGACGTTTTATAGAGGGATTGAAGTGTATAACGAAGGGGATTACAATAATGCAAAAACACTTTTTGATGCCTCTATTAATGAAGCTAAAGATGCCAAATTTACGGCAAGAGCGACCTTTTGGAAAGCCGAAACCGATTATCACCTTACCAATTATAATGACGCATTGGTTGGATTCAAACAATTTCAACAGCAATCTGGAGCCTCAACAACAAAAGAATTTGAAAATCTGGATTACAATATTGCTTACACTTATTTTAAGTTGAAAAACTATTCGGAAGCAACTAAATATTTTCAAAATTTCATCTCTAAAAACAAAAAGGAAAAATTGAGATTGAACGATGCTTATTTAAGATTGGGAGACGGCTATTTTGTGTCTAGTGACTATAATAAAGCGATTGCTGCTTATGACGAGGCAATCGCCATTCATGAAATAGAAACGGATTATGCCGATTTCCAAAAAACCATGAGTTATGGATATATTGGTCAAAATGCCAAAAAAATTAAGGATTTGAACACCTTTATAGATGGCTATCCAAGATCGTCGTTACGCGATGATGCCATGTACGAATTGGCAAATTCTTATGTGAAAGCCAATGAAGTTGACAAGGCCATGAAGATGTATGATCGTTTAAATTCTGAATATAAAAACAGCATTTTTGTTTCCAAATCATTATTGCGACAAGGTCTAGCGTATTACAATTCAAATGATAATGAGCGCGCTTTGAGTAAATTCAGAAAAGTAGCTGACGATTATCCAAGTTCCGAAGAAGCGCTTCAGGCTGTCGCCACCGCACGTTTGATTTATATTGACTTGGGTCGTGTAGAAGAATATGCCGCTTGGGTTAAGAAACTGGATTATGTGAATGTCACCGATTCCGAATTAGATAATACTTCTTATTTGGCTGCCGAAAAACAATATTTGGACAACAATACCGATAACGCCATAAAACAATTCAATAAATATTTGAATGAGTTTCCAAATGGTATCCATGCCTTAAAATCACATTTTTATGTAGCCGAATTGTATTCCAAAAAGAACCTTCCGGAAAATGCACAACCACATTACGAATATGTGGTGTCCAAACAACCTGGGGAGTTTACCGAACAGGCTATTGTAAAACTTTCAGAAACCTATTTGAATGCTTCAAAATGGGATAAAGCTATTCCCTTATTGCAACGATTGGAAGTTGAAGCGGATTATCCGCAAAACATTACCTATGCACAATCCAATTTAATGAATGCCTATTATCATTTGGAAAATTATAATAAAGCCGTTTCTTATGCCGAAAAAGCATTAAGCTCTTCAAAAATTGATAATAAAGTGAAAAGTGATGCTCAAATAATCATTGCACGTTCAGCCATAAAAACAGGAGATGAAGAGAAAGCCAAGACAGCTTATGCCCAAGTTGAAAAAATAGCTCAAGGTGCTTTGGCAGCAGAAGCTTTGTTTTACAACGCCTATTTTAAAAATAAGGAAGGAAATTATCAGGCTTCTAATACTGTGATTCAAAAATTGGCAAAAGATTATTCCAGTTACAAATATTACAGTGCCAAAGGATTGGTGGTTATGGCTAAAAATTTCTATGCGTTAAAGGATGCGTTTCAAGCCACTTATATTCTAGAAAGTGTGATTAAAAACTTTGCTGAATTTACTGATGTCGTTTCAGAAGCAAAACAAGAATTGAAATACATCAAAACTCAAGAGGCCAAAACTAATGCTTCAATACAAACTGAAGAAGGTAATTAATTCATCCATCAAAAAAATCAATATGTTTAAAATCAAAAATATTATCGTATTAATAATCGCTTTAAATGCGTTTGTGTTTTATGCACAACAACGTGTAAAAGATACCATAGAAACCGATGTCGTGAATGTTGTAAAACCTTATACGCCTACCATTTCAGATGCTTTTAAAGTGAAAGAAACACCCACCTTGGAAGATTCAACCACAGCAGCCAAAAAAACTGTTAAGTACAATATTTTTTCAATTCCGGTGGCTTCAACTTTCACTCCCGCAAAAGGTAAAGCTGCAACTGTTGATAAAGAAAAGAAGGTCAAACTTTATGATAACTATGCATCGGTTGGCGTTGGAACCTATACTACTATTCTAGGTGAGGTTTATTTAAACCATGCCTTGAGCAGAACCGAAAGTGTTGGTGGCTATTTGAGTTATCATTCTTCTGAAGGAGGTATCGAAGGCCTTTTACTGGACGATAACTTTACCAACGCAAATCTCAATGTTAATTACAGCAGTAATTTAAGAGATCTTTCTTGGAATGTTGATGGCGGATTTCAATATCAAAAATATAATTGGTATGGTTTGCCACAACCTTATATTGAAATTACAGCATTAAGTACATTCGATGTAGCCCATACCTTTTATGGTGCTCATTTTGGAGGGGAAATCGATTTTAATGATGCGTTGGTCAAGAATGTCAATATGAGATTTAGAAGGTTTGGGGACGATCAAAAATCGGGAGAAAATAGATTCGTGTTCAACACTGAATTTGATGTTCCAATTCAGGGTGAAACCATAAACACCGAAATCTCATTAGATTATATAGGAGGTTCTTTCGATAGAAATTACTATTATGACGAAGAAATTAAATATGGTAATATTAATGTAGGACTTGCACCAAGCTATCAATTAACACAAGATGATTTAACCGTTAATTTCGGTGTCAAATTCGTGTATTTAAATGATACCGAAGGAGGTAAGAACAAATTCTATATTTATCCAAATTTCACCGCAAGTTACAGGTTGGTTGATGAAATTCTTATTGCTTATGGAGGTATTGAAGGAGGATTGAAACAAAATTCGTATTATGCCTTTGCTAATGAAAATCCTTATGTCTCCCCAACTTTATTTATTTTTCCAACGGACCAGCAATACAATGCTTCATTGGGGCTAAAGGGAAAATTGTCCAATAGTATGAGTTACAACATTAACGGTCATTATTTTGCCGACAGAAACAAGGCATTATTTAAATCGAATAGTCTCTTGGGTGGAGCCACTGAAGATTATCAATATGGAAATTCTTATGGCATCGTCTATGATGATCTTAAAACCTATTCCATTGGAGGTGAATTAAATGTGGACGTCAACAGGAACTTCAAATTGGGCATCAAGGCTGAATATTTTGGTTATACTACCGATTTACAAGAAGAACCCTGGAATTTACCAGACGTTAAGGGCAATTTATTTCTAGATTACCAGATAGATGACCATTGGTTTATGGGCGCAGGACTATTTTATGTTGGTGAACGTAAGGACCAATTTTATGAAGAAGGATCCTTAAACCCTACATCGCCAATGACCATTACTTTGGATAGTTATTTTGATGCTAATGCCCATTTGGGTTATAAGATCAACGATCAACTTTCTATATATGCCAAAGGTAACAATTTGGTCAACAAAAGTTATCAACGTTGGTTCAATTATCCAGTACAGGGCATTCAGTTTTTAGCGGGTGCAACCTATCAGTTTGATTTTTAATCCCTGCGAAAGCAGGGATCTCATTGAAGATATCCCATTTCAAATAATTAAAGCGTTCCATCTCGAACGCTTTTCTTATTTTTACATTCATGTCTGTTCGGGAACAGTTGAGACACAAAACCATTTAACCAGTTTGAATTCAAAATGAAAAAACTCTTTTTACTTCTAATAATCGCATCCATTTTCTCATGCCAAAAGGAAAAGCAACTGGTCGATACCATAGTCATCAATGCTAATATTTATACGGTTAATGAAGCCTTCGCTAAGGCCGAAGCCTTTGCGGTAAAAAATGGAAAATTTGTTGGGATTGGAAGCACAGAGGACATTCAAAACAGCTATTCGGCAGATACTATAATCGATGCTAAAGGACAAACCATCTTGCCTGGTCTCATCGATGCCCATTGCCATTTTCTAACATTGGGACAATTGCAACAACAAGTAAATTTGATGGGTACGGTTAGTTTTGATGATATGATGAATCGTGTTATTGATTTTCAAAATGAACATAATATGCCTTATATAAGAGGTCGAGGTTGGGATCAAAATGATTGGGAAGACAAAGAATTTCCAACAAAAACATTGTTAGATAAGTTATTCCCCAATACCCCAGTTGCGTTATCAAGAATAGATGGTCACGCGACCTTCTGCAATCAGGCCGCACTAGATTTAGGCAATATCAATATTAATTCTAAAATTGAAGGTGGAGAAGTTGAGGTTAAAAATGGACAATTGACCGGGATTTTGATTGATAATGCCGAACAACTCGTCATGGATAATTGGCCAAAACCATCAAAAAAACAACTTATTCAAGCCTTATTAGCAGCTCAAAAGATTTGTTTTAAGAACGGACTCACTTCATTGTCCGATGCGGGACCTGATACCTTTACAACGCCATGGATTGATACCATAAATGTGATTGATAGTTTACAAAAATCAGGCAATTTAAGAATCCGACTTTATATGATGGTTCCAGGCACTGAAACCAATTTGGATTATTATTTAAAGAAAGGCATCTATAAAACTGATAAACTAAATGTGCGCTCCTTTAAATTTTATGCTGATGGTGCCTTGGGGTCAAGAGGTGCTTTATTGAGAAAACCTTATAGTGATAAACCAAATACATTTGGATTGCCAGTCATGTCGTTAAGTAATATTCAGACAGGAGCGAAGCGAATTGCCAATTCCGAATTTCAAATGAATACCCATGCCATAGGCGATTCCGCTAACCATATTGTGTTGCGAATCTATAAAAAGGCACTACAAGGAAACTCAAATAGACGTTGGCGTATTGAACACGCACAAGTAGTTTCACCGGAAGATTTTAAATATTTTGATGATATTATCCCTTCTGTTCAACCAACACATGGCACATCCGATATGTATTGGGCCGGAGAAAGATTGGGTGCACAACGCGTAAAA
The DNA here is from genome assembly GCA_037969605.1 of Flavobacteriaceae bacterium. GTDB lineage: Bacteria > Bacteroidota > Bacteroidia > Flavobacteriales > Flavobacteriaceae > Geojedonia. The sequence goes on along the minus strand of JBBKXS010000340.1, from coordinate 11,374 downwards.
GGGGCTTATGCATTCAAAGATTTATTGAAGGTTAATGGGAAATTGGCATTGGGAACCGATTTTCCAGTTGAACAAGTGAATCCATTTTTAACCTTTTATGCTGCGATAGCTAGACAGGATTTAGACCATTATCCTGAAGGCGGATATCAAATGGAAAATGCTTTAAGTAAAGTAGAAGCGCTAAAAGGAATGACCATTTGGGCGGCCTATTCAAATTTTGAAGAAGCAGAGAAGGGAAGTATCGAGCTTGGAAAATTTGCTGATTTTATTATTCTCGATAAAGATATTATGCAGGTTCCAGTTGAAGAGATTCCGAATACAAAAGTGATTCAAACCTTTGTAAATGGAGTCTCTGTTTTTAATTAATATAATCTTGCCAGATAATCATAATGTTCACCGTCCAACACCAAGTCACATTTAAGGCCAACGGTTTCACAGGCTGTTTTTAAAGTATCAAAATCTAGATAAAGCATTTTAAATGGCGTTTCATCTTCGCCTTTATAACTTAAAAAATAATCAAGTTCTCCATAATACTTGGAGTGTGCATCGATCCAAAACCCACCATCCTCATCTTCATACATATATTTAATGTCCGACGAATCCACCAAAATCTGCCCGTTATGGTTTAATAAGATTTTTAGGTGCATTAGGTATTTAGAAATTTTAGATACTTTTTGAAAAATCCCCGTTCCATTCATCAATAGCAGAATGGTGTCATAGATTTGGGTTTCATCTAAGACATTTTTAAATTCAGCTTGTATAACGCCACGTAATTTGCTGACTTCAATTGCCCCTTTGGAGATATCAATAGCTTTTACATTTAACCCTTGTTCTTGTAAGTAGAGACTATGGTTTCCAGAACCACAACCTACATCGAGAATACTCCCTTTGGCAAGTTGTAGAGCCTTCTGTTCCAGCTTAGGCATCTCCTTATAGCTTCTGAAAAGATAAGGCAGTGGCAATTCGTCTTCTTCCGAAATGTTGGTAGAGGTGATGAGGTCTTCGGTATAGTTGCCAAGTTGGTAATCCAACAATGCTTTTCCAAAAATATCTTTCATTTATTTTGTCATTCTGAACTAGTTTCAGCATCTCATTAAAAACACTAAATTTACATTATGCAAGATATCATCGATAATCTTCCAAAGCTTGCCAAAGATAAGCATAAGGAAAACAAAACCTTCTTTGCAAAATTAAAAAAGAAGCCACCTAAACATTTGGATTACCTAATGCAGGAATTACATGTCCATGAATTTAAAAAAACAGATTGTCTAAAATGTGCCAACTGCTGTAAAACCACTGGGCCTTTGTTTACGGATAAGGATATTGAGCGTATAGCCAAACATTTTAAATTAAAACCCGCCCAATTTATTGAGCAATATTTAAGACTTGATGAAGATAATGATTATGTCCTGCAAAGTGTTCCCTGTACTTTTTTGGGAATGGATAATTATTGTTCTATTTATGAGGTACGGCCCAAAGCTTGTCGTGAATTTCCGCATACTGATAGAAAGAAGTTTCAACAAATTTCTGATCTTACCCTAAAAAACGTTGCGATTTGTCCAGCGGCATACAATATTGTTGAGGCCATGAAGAATAGTATCAAAATGTAATGAAATTAACTATGAAACGAATTTCCCTATTTTGCTTGATCATGTTTGGCACTTTACATTTTTGTCGAGCCCAAGAATGGTTTACCTCTTTTGATGTTGCCAAACGATTGGCACTTGTACAAAACAAAATGTTATTTGTGATTTGGGAAGAGTCAATGAATGATACCTATCCAATATGGATTTATGATGATAACGGAAAATTAACGGCTTTCGATTTAGCTAAAAATGATAGTTTAGATCCCATGATTTGGGAGCATTTTGTTCCTGTAAAACTTCCTGAATATAATTACACTGAATTATCTCACCAAGTCAAGGAAACAAGGGGGTTAAAATATTATAATAAGCTTATAGATGACAGTATTAAAATAATGGATGTTAATGGCAATATTTTAAATATTGATGATTCACTTGATAGATATTATTTTATTGATGATTATGGTTATTTAGATATTGCTGATTTTATTAAGCGCTATTCATTGAATACTTCTTTTTTAAATTCAGAATTTAAGTACTATTCTGATAATAAAACTTTCACGACAGCCTTTCGTTTAGCCTCAAAATATTTGGATTATGCAATTTTTGTTGAAAAAGATTTAAGGCCTGATATTACAGCGTTGGCAAACATTTACTTTGATGAAGCCAAAAATTTCCTTGAAGAAAGTAGTGTAGAAAATAAAGCTGCTCTTATTCAAAAAATGGAACTACTTCAAATTAAAGAGCTTCTAATTTTAAATCAAACAAGAAAAGCACGGAGACTAATAAAAAAAATTGATATAGAGCAAATTGAAGCCATTAATCAACATTTGTTTGCATTTTTAAATTACTTGACTTTCAAATTATTGAAGGATGAAGAAAATTCAACGTTATGGGAAAGTAAAATTTCTTCACTAGATTTGAAGTATTCTGAATTAATTCTAAAAAATAATACAAGTCCTGTTGGAAACAATAATTAATTATTTCGAAACCATCCCTTCATCACACAGAACCCTCATTCTTGTTGGTGGCCTGACCTTTTTTTGGTTGTTGGAAAGTGCAGTACCATTATTCAGGTTCAATTATAAAAAATGGAAACATGCCATTCCCAATATCTTTTTTACAATCACTACCATTGTCATTAATTTTGGATTGGCCTTTTTGCTTTTGAACATTGCCGATTGGGTTAAGATCAATGAATTTGGTATCATTAATTGGTTACCAGAAATGCCTATATGGCTGTATGCACTTTTAGGTGTGATGTTGCTTGATTTTTTTGGAGCCTATTTGCCACATTATGTTGAGCATAATGTAAAGCCACTATGGATGATCCATTTGGTACATCATACCGACCATAAAGTGGACACCACTACAGCCAACAGACACCATCCTTTTGAAAGCTTGATAAGGTTTGTATTTACCCTTTTCGGAGTGTTTGTTGTAGGAACGCCAATTGCCATTGTGTTTTTGTATCAATCTTTTTCTTTGGTGGCTACACAATTCTCGCATGCCAATATTAAACTCTCAAGAAAAGTTGATAATGTAATAAGTTATTTGCTTGTGTCACCTGACATGCATAAAGTTCATCATCATCACGTGCTGCCTTACACTGACTCCAATTATGGAAACATCTTTTCCATTTGGGATCGAATTTTAGGAACGTACATGAAACTGGATAGGGAAAAATTGGTCTATGGTGTAGATGTATTTCCAGATGAGATCAAAAACAGTAGCATTACAGAATTGCTAAAACAACCTTTTCAAAAATATGAAAAACCAACCGTAGTAAATGTTGAAGATTAAATGAAACATATTTATCTATTATTTTGCGTTATGGCACTATCAACTTGTAATTCCAATCCTAAAATCGATGTTCAAGGGCATCGAGGTTGTCGTGGCTTATATCCCGAAAATTCACTTCCAGCGTTTCAAAAGGCTATGGAATTAGGCGTGACAACCTTAGAGATGGATCTTGTCATTTCAAAAGATAAAAAAGTAGTGGTATCTCATGATCCTTACATGAACCATGAGATTGCTTTGGATGTCTTTGGCTATCCAATTTCCGAGGCCAATGAAAAATCATATAATTTATACGCCATGACTTATGATAGCATCAAAATGTATGATTGTGGCACTAAACCCCTGCCTAGATTTCCTAATCAGAATAAATTGAAGGTATACAAACCCTTGTTGGACGAGGTCATTGATTTGGCAGAAACGCAGTCCCAACACGCTATTCGTTATAATATTGAGATTAAAAGCTTACCCGAATGGGATAATGTGTATACACCAAAAGTTGAAGAGTTTGTTGCATTGGTTTTGGACATCATTAATGCTAAGGGTATTTCCAATAGAATTACACTACAGTCTTTTGATATTAGGGCTTTGGAAGAAATCAAGCGCATAGCTCCAAAACTAAAAACCTCCTTATTGGTAGATGAAAATGAATCTATAAATGATAAGTTGAAGTTGCTGTCTTTTAAACCTGAAATTGTTAGTCCGTATTTTGAGTTAATCGATGCTGAAGTCGTTAAAAAATTACGTGCTAAAGGCTTTAAGATCATTCCATGGACCTTGAATGACGAAAAAGATATTAATGCTATAATAGACTATCAAGTTGATGGTATTATTTCAGACTATCCCGATGTTGTCCTGCAATTACTTACTGTAAGGTAATTTTGAATTGGTGACCACTTATCCGTGAATATTGCGTGTTCTCCTGATATTTTTACCGTTCATAGATTTTTTTGTGTTTTAGATATCGAATCTGTATAGATTTATCTCGAGGGTTAGACTATTTGCTATTAATTCAACAAAAGTTGGAACTAATAGCATTTTATATATATGGGAAAATACCGCAGATATGTCATGGCCTCCATTGTCGGACTCACAATTCAAAAAAAACTACACGCACAAGACGCCTTTGCAACACTTGAAAAAAATTTCAATTTTAGAGCTAGTGGACTGACTCAAGAACTCAACGCCACTAAAGATACCTTGATTCTAAAAAGTGATAAAACAATGTCCTATGTCTATGCTATCAATCAAGAGTATAAGCGTGAAATAGACACCTATGCGGGAACTACGTTATATAAAGTGCCATTGACCAATCTTTCCAAAGGCAAGCATGTGTTCGTAGTCTCTATATCTCCGTTAAAAATTGTTTTTGTGGTTAGGGTTCTTAAAGACCATACTATATTACCTATGGAAACTAAAGCTTTAACGGCTTTAAAAAATGAGGAAAAATAAACTACTTATAAATTAAGTACTTTTTTCTGATTAATCTAAATCTTTCAAGATCGTCTTTCCATGTCGCTTTAATTTCAGCTTCGGTTATACCAGCTTCAATTTGTTTTTGAAGCTTATCGGTCCCCACATGATTGGTAAAATTGGCAGTATTAAAAACCAAAGATTTATCAATAGCATTTTTATAAGCTTTTATTAACCATTTAAGAGATACTTCACCTTTTACTTTTTCAGATTTAAGGTCTTCTCCGTAACACAACTTACCTTTGTGTTTTGGATTTTTTGCACCAAAATTTTCTATTGGAGTATAGGTAAACGTGAAAACATTCTTATCCAAAAATGGGGCACCATATCTTTGAAATTGATACTCCGTACCGCGCCCAGCATTTATATTGGTCCCTTCAAAAAGCCCTAGACTTGGATATAATGCTATAGCTTGGTCATTCGGCAGGTTCGGTGAAGGTCGTATGTGCAAACTATAAGGTGTTTGGTGGGTATAATTTTTAACTGGAACTATTTTAATATCACATTTAACCGCATTTTTCAACCAATCTTCGCCATTGATCATTTGCGCATATTCGCCAATAGTCATGCCGTGAACCAAAGGCACGGTATGCATCCCTAAAAAGCTTTTGTTTTCTAGTTCCAAGGTCGGGCCATCTACATAATGTCCGTTTGGGTTTGGTCTATCCAAAATGACGACAGGGATTTTAGCTTCTGCACAAGCTTCCATAATATAATGGAGCGTCGAAATGTAGGTGTAAAACCGAACCCCAACATCTTGAATGTCAAAAAGAACAACATCAATATCCTTAAGCTGTTCTGGTTTGGGCTTTTTGTTATCGCCATAAAGTGATACTAAAGGTAATCTTGTTTTCGTATCTACACCATCTTTCACTTCTTCTCCAGCATCTGCAGTTCCTCTAAAGCCATGTTCAGGGGAAAAGACTTTTTTAACATCCACCTTTAAACTTAGTAGTGAATCAACTAAATGAGTATATAGTATTGTTTCTTGACTCTTGGTTAAAGGTGCTTTGAAAATAACACTAGTCTGATTGGCAACTATTCCAACACGCTTTCCGTTTAACAGCGGCAGATAAAGTTCAGTTCGATTGGCACCAACCACTACTGTATTGTCATCCTGAACTTGTTTCAGGATCACATCTTCTTTAGAAGTATCATGTTTCGATTTAGAACCACATGAAATTCCTATTAAAACACATAATAAAACTGTATTTTTGAAAACGGTTAAACGCATATAAATTTTGAATTACGAGTTTTTTATTGCTAAACGCATTATTGGCGACAAAGTGTATAAAAATAGTGTTTCGGCACCAATTATAAAAATTGGGATAGCCGCTATTGCTATTGGCATTATTGTTATGTTAATTGCCATTGCCACTGGATTGGGGCTTCAACAAAAAGTGCGTGATAAAGTAGTGGCCTTCAATGGTCATGTGACTATTACTAATTACGATAGCAATGTGTCCAACGAAACGGTTGTGCCCATTTCCATAAAACAAGACTTTTACCCAGAATTTAAAACCATTGAAGGCATTAAACATATCCAGGCCATTGCCACAAAGTTTGGTGTTATCCGGACGGAAACGGATTTTGAAGGTGTCGTACTAAAGGGGGTTGGTAAGGATTATGACTGGAGCTACATCAAAGAGTTTTTGGTTGAAGGACAAATAGCCGATTATGGTATCGAGAACATGAGCAACGATGTGCTTATTTCAAAATACATTGCCGACCGACTTCAGTTGAAGGTTGGGGAAAGTTTCCAGACCGTTTTCGGAAAAGAAGACATTGACCAAATCCCGAACATACGTCAATTTAATATTGTTGGGATTTTCGATTCCGGTTTTCAGGAACTCGATAAAACCTTTATGATTGGCGACATTCGTCATGTACAACGCCTCAACAAATGGAAAGCCGATGAGATTGGAAGTTTTGAAATCTTTATTGACGATTTTTCCAAAATTCAAGAAAAAGGACATGAAATTTATAAGGCCACGCCTTCGGACCTCAATGCCGAAACCGTAGAGCAAAAATACATATCAACCTTCGAGTGGATCAAGATTTTCGACAACAATACTTATGGCATTATTGGCATCATGATTATTGTGGCTGGTATCAATATGATCACTGCGCTGTTGGTCTTGATTTTGGAACGCACCCAAATGATCGGGATTTTAAAAGCCTTGGGAAGTTCCAACTGGAGCATTCGCAAAGTGTTTTTGTACAATGCCACTTACCTTATTGGTTTGGGCCTCTTCTGGGGAAATCTGATTGGCTTGGGTTTGCTCTTTACTCAAAAATGGTTCAGTTTTTTAAAATTTCCCGATCCCAAGCAATATTATGTCTCCATCATTCCAGTGCATATCAGTTTGGATTATATTCTACTTTTGAACATAGGCACCTTCATAGCCTGCTTAATCATGCTGTTAATACCGTCCTACATCATTACCAAAATATCACCGGTCAACGCGATGAGGTTTGAGTGATTTTGGACGTTACCCTTTGGGTCGGGCTTTTTGTTATATCTTTTTATGCGTTCCCGACCTGCCTACCACATGCAGGTACATTTTGCTTTGCAAAACACTCGAACTAGCATAAAAAGGATACCACTACAATCCCTAACGCAAAAAACCAAAGGTTTACCTTTTCACTTCTAACATTTACCTTAAATTTGTACTGCAAATGCATAACATGAAATACGCCAAAACAATCCTAGATACCATCGGCAATACACCCTTGGTTAAACTCAATACACTCACAGCAGAACTCCCTTGTTTGGTACTCGCAAAATACGAAACTTTTAACCCTGGAAATTCTGTAAAAGACCGTATGGCGTTAAGAATGATTGAGGATGCCGAAGCTGATGGACGTTTAAAACCCGGAGGCACCATTATTGAAGGCACATCCGGGAATACGGGAATGGGGCTGGCATTGGTGGCTATAGTGAAAGGCTATAAATGCATTTTTGTAATTAGTGATAAACAGTCCAAGGAAAAAATGGATATACTACGTGCCGTTGGTGCTGAAGTTATTGTATGCCCAACCGACGTGTCACCTGAAGATCCACGGAGTTATTATTCAGTTTCTAAACGTTTGGCAACCGAAGTACCTAATTCGTGGTATGTAAACCAATATGATAACCCCAGCAATACTAAAGCACATTATGAAAGTACTGGCCCTGAAATTTGGAAGCAGACCGATGGCAAAGTCACCCATTTTGTGGTAGGTGTTGGCACCGGCGGTACCATTTCTGGTGTGGGTAAGTATTTGAAAGAACAAAACCCCAACATTAAGGTTTGGGGTGTGGATACCTATGGAAGCGTGTTTAAAAAATACCACGAGACTGGCATTTTTGATGAAAACGAAATCTACCCTTATGTTACAGAAGGTATTGGTGAGGACATTCTTCCAAAAAATGTGGATTTTAGTATTATTGACGGCTTTACCAAAGTGACAGATAAAGATGCTGCAGTCTATACGCAACTGTTAGCCAAGAAAGAGGGTATGTTTTTGGGCAATTCGGCTGGAGCCGCCATTAAAGGCGTGTTGCAGTTAATCGAGCATTTTACAAAGGACGATGTGGTAGTGGTGTTATTTCATGACCATGGTAGCCGTTATGTGGGTAAAATGTTCAATGACGATTGGATGAAAAAAATGGGGTTCATAGAGTGAAAATTGGAGCTTGACCTTCATGAGATTTAACCTATAATTGTGCGGAGTCGAACATGGGGTTAGATAACAGGTTAATTTGATGTAATTTTTAAACTAAGTTCTTTGTTAGGGTTAGTACTTTTCTAATATTTCTTTGTCGTCCAACCATTTATTTAAACTCTCAGTAATAGAATCCTGAATTTTAGTCAAGTTTAATGGTTTATATAATTTGCCAGCTAAATCAGTCTGTAGTTTCTTCAAGGTTCTATCTTTTAAAAGACAAAACAGGCTTGTTTAATCCCATCATATAACCAACTTCTAAAGAAACATTTGGGTTAAATTCATCTTCAGTAATACTTTCAAAGATTGCGATTCCAAAATCACAACAATGCATATAAGTTTTAATGTTAGCAAAGAGGTCATCAGAATATTCTTTATCATCAGCTCTTAAAACAATAATATTATGTTCCTTCAACAAATTCTTAATTGTTACAATAATTTGGTTGTGAATTTCGGTTTCTGTGAATTGCATTATCAAGAAAGCTGTTTTGGTTCCTTCCGGAAAATCTTTGTGAAACCGTTCGGCCGAATTTAATATATCTTCAGGTAACGAATTAATTGAGTTTGTAATGCGATCAGCCAATAATTCCTATAAACCGTCAAATAATCCGCTTGAATTTTTAGAAGTTTCTTGGCCTCTTAATTCCTTGCGAACATCTTCAATAATTTCTTTATATTCTCTCGCAAAGGAATAATCAGCTCTATCAAATTGATTTTCGTAATCAACCAACAATTCTTCAAATTCATCGAGCCATTTTTCTTGGTCATTACGCAACAACATTTGGTATTCTACAAATTCCTTTCTTTTAGTTTTTCTGATGTCTTCCATTTTCTCACTGAAATCTCTATAATAACAATCTTTGCAAATGTGACTACTATTTACTCCTGGACTTCTTTCGGTAACTTGACATCTTTGATTACTAGGATAAGCTATATCATATTTGTTCAGATCAGATTTTTCATTGTTTTGGAATAATTTTTTGATTTCTTCTTTAAATCTTGAATCTTCAGATATTCTTAATCTTAATTTCCCCATATTTTATTAGTATTAATCCTAACTCATAGCTAAAATCACCAGTGAGTTTAACTTCATATATAGTTATACCGAAGTTAACTATTTTATTGAACAAATGAAAAACTTAGTTCTACGTATGGAAAAACGTTGAATACTGTTTAGGTTGGCCCCAAAATTTACTTAGACTAAAAATAGAATATCTTTTTGAACCTTGAAAGAACTAAGCTTTAACACCACAACAAATTACAAACTCTCCCGGTATTTCATAACCGTTTTCAGTTTTAAAAACTTCAATGGATTTTAAATATTCCATTCGGGCTTCAATTTTAGTGCTTTCATCAAATCGCGAATAAGCCATAGCGACAGGGCCACCCAAAAAAGAGGCTTCACAAGCTTCTTCGGCAGAAGTATATAAGAGTTTGGTTTCAATTTTTAATAATGAAATGACCTTAAAACCTGCGTTTGCAAAGGGGTATTTGAGAACTTCACCTTCCCCAAGATTAAAAAACATGGGACAAACATCAGTATTCACCTTCGCATCCACAATGGGAAATATTTCGGCCCAACCACATTTTTTTCGGGATCCCCAAACTGCAGCTACTGCACGTCCACCGGGTTTTAAAGTGCGATACATTTCGGCCAACGCTGCATCAGGATCGGGAAAATACATCAAGCCAAGAGCACAGGTTGCCAAATCAAAACTGTTATCATCACACAGTAAATGTTCAGCATCCATACGTTTAAATTGAATATTATTAAACCCCTTATCCTTGGCTAATTTTGAACTAATATTTACCATTTCATCTGATATATCGGTAGCCAATATATGTCCAGAAGGTCCAATTTTTTCAGCCATTCTAAAGGTGATCAATCCAGTTCCAGCGGCAATATCTATAATGTGTTCATTGTGTTGAATATTGGACACCTTCATCAAAAGGTCATGAGCAGGCTTTAGCTGCGCTTGCCAGCAGTTTTCATAATATTCTGCGGCCTTGTCCCAACCATATCTTTGTATTCTGCGTTGTAATTCTGGTTTCATGATTGCGATTTTATGATTTGATATATTCAAGCTGTCTTACACAGGATTGTGCTCTAGAGAACACATCTAAATATGGGCTATGTTTATCTCCCATGTTTAAAACGTGTTCAACATCGTCCTGTGAAGCTGGGCTTTTAACTCTTACAAGATAGCGAAGCTCCAAGTATCCAGGAAAATTATCTGAAGTATCGAATAATCCACCATCATCATAATCAGCTTGTATTTCTACTTCTAAACTTTCAATTGCAACATTAAGTTTAGAGGCCCATAACATATACCCAATAGCCAAACAACTTCCCAAAGCAGCACGACCTAGGGCGCCTGGGGTTGATGCGGTGGCGGTTCCTCCAACTTGTTTGGGCATATCTGTTTTAAACACCCATTCGCCTTCTCTGGTCTCGCACGAAAGTCCATTAATAATTTGGGTTTTGGAAACACCCGTACCAAGGCCTAATGAAGGTTTTAAGGTCAGCGCTTTTTGGGTTCGTAAAAACTTATTTTTTATATCTTCCTGTGTCGTCATTGGGTTATATTATTATTAGTTTAAATCTTTTTATTTAGGTTTAAGTCTTGTATATGGTTCTCTTCCATATAATCAATAATGGATTGGGATTGGGTTTTAAGTTGGCTAAACCAATTAATATTATAGTGACACGATGTGAAAATACCAATCAAATCATCATGTATAACATCTAAGGACAACAAACATGAGTACCAACTGGAATTGTGATGGGTTAAACCATTACCTTCTAGAAGCTT
>JBBKXS010000339.1:0-3424 GCA_037969605.1 Flavobacteriaceae bacterium | reverse complement strand
CCTTCAATATGATCATATTCGTGTTGTATTACTCTGGCAATCAAGCCATCGAATACTTCTGTTTTTTTATTGAAATCTTCGTCGAAATATTCAATCGTGATTTGTTCATTTCTGTAAACGTCTTCACGAACTTCAGGAATACTCAAGCAGCCTTCATTAAAAACCCATTCATCCCCTTCCTCTTCCAATATTTCCGCATTGATAAAAGCGTGTTTAAAGTCCTTGAACTGTTCTTGTTCTACAGGTGTCAATTCTTCATCTTCAGCAAAAGGGGTTGCATCAACTAAAAACAATCGAATTACTAAGCCTATTTGTGGTGCTGCTAAACCAATGCCAGAAGCTGCATACATGGTTTCGTACATGTTTTCTACGATCTCCTTAAGTTTAGGATAGTTTTTTTCGATAGGTTCTGCTTTTTTTCGCAAAACGGCATCGCCATAAGCTACAATGGGTAAAATCATTTTAGTTTTAATTTTCGATTGCAAAAATACAATTCTAAAAGTGATATTTGAAAGCTTGGAGATAAAAAAAGCTCCTTTTAAAATTAAAGGAGCTTACTAAATAAGTTATGTATATTTAATTATTTCAAAACAACAATTTTTCTAGTTAATGATGAATTGTCTGTATCAATTTTTAAAAAATAAATTCCACCTGTTAAATTTGAAACATTAATACTCTTAGATTTAAGATTATCCATTTTGTCACTTAAAATAAGCTTACCTGTGACATTATAAACATTAATTTTTGCAAAAGTGTTCAAAGCAAACTCAACATTTAAATTACCGTTTCTAAAAATTGGATTGGGATAAACTTTTAAAGATGCATTATTGATCATTTTAAAAACCTCAACGGGTAAAATATTATTAGTATAGTTGCACGTTGAGCCATCATAGTCAACCGAAAAACTATTAGGGTCTGAAATAGTAGGGCCAAACACATAATCGTATACTACATAATTTGTCCCACAATCACCTTTTGAATATACTGTAGCTCCATCAAGCTGTATTCCATTCGGGCGAGTAGTACAATCAGGTCCTGGACCTGGATCAAAAACAAATATCACTTGCTGGTCTGGTTGGACTCCAACTAGATAGGCATTGTTTGGACATTGAGCATTAGCATAATTAATGCTAAAAAGCACACTAAAAAAGCATAAAACGTAAATTTTTTTCATAAGTAAATAATTAAAAGTTAAACGATAGATTTGAATTAAAAGTTAAGCAAAATAATAGCTAAAGGTAATTAAAAAAAATTACTATTCGTTAAAATGTACATTTTTATCGATAAAATGCGAATTTATTTTTTAGACAAATAACTCTGTAAAATAAGTGTGGCACTAATTTCATCTATAAGTGCTTTGTTTTTTCGCTGACTCTTTTTTAGTCCACTATCAATCATGGTCTGAAACGCCATTTTTGAAGTAAAACGTTCATCTACACGTTCTATGGGAATATTTGGGATTGCTTTAGTTAATTTTTCAATGAATATCTGAATGGAGGGCTCGCTTTCTGAAGCTTCATTGTTCATTTGTTTGGGCTCTCCAATGACAAATAATTCGACCTGTTCTTTGGAAATATAATCTTTTAAAAATTCAATTAAATCTTTAGTTGCAACCGTTGTTAAGCCTGAGGCAATAATTTGCAATTCATCGGTAACTGCAATACCAGTGCGTTTAGTGCCAAAATCTATTGCTAAAATTCTTCCCATATTTTGCAAAGTTATCATTAATATGTAAGTTATGATGGCAATATCATATTTTTAATAATTGGGTTTATTTAACTAATTTATAGGTTTATCTTTGCTTAAATTTTTTGGGAACATGGAAAAACTACAACAGATCATTGAAAAAGCTTGGAATGATAGGTCTTTACTATCAAATAAATTAACGATTGATAGTATTCGGAACGTTATTGATCTACTTGATTCAGGTACCTTGAGAGTAGCTGAGCCAACACCTCATGGCTGGCAAGTTAACGAATGGGTCAAAAAAGCTGTTGTACTTTATTTTCCTATTCAAAAGATGGAAACTTTTAAGGTTGGCATTTTTGAATATCATGATAAAATCCCTTTAAAGCGTGATTATGCTAAAAAAGGCATTCGCGTTGTACCACACGCCGTGGCAAGATACGGTGCTTATATATCATCAGGCACAATTCTAATGCCAAGTTACGTAAACATTGGGGCCTATGTAGATGAAGGTACAATGATCGATACTTGGGCAACAGTTGGTAGCTGTGCACAAATTGGTAAAAATGTGCATTTGTCCGGTGGTGTTGGTATTGGTGGGGTCCTAGAACCCTTACAGGCGGCTCCTGTAATAATTGAAGACAATGCTTTTATTGGTTCACGTTGTATTGTTGTTGAAGGTGTGAGAGTTGAAAAAGAAGCTGTTCTTGGCGCAAATGTAGTATTGACTGCATCTACAAAAATAATTGATGTTACTGGCAAAGAACCTGTTGAAATGAAAGGGATTGTTCCACCACGATCTGTGGTTATTCCTGGAAGTTATACAAAAACTTTTGCTGCTGGAGATTACAATGTTCCTTGTGCCCTGATAATTGGTAAGCGGAAAGCAAGCACCGACTTAAAAACATCCTTAAATAATGCATTGCGCGAATATGATGTTGCTGTTTAATCACTTGAGGAAATGGAAAATTAAAATTGAAAAATTCAACAGATCATAGAACTCATAATCAAAAAATAGATATATCTGTAATAATTGTAAATTATAAAAGTTGGGTACATCTTAAAAATTGCCTTAATCATCTAACAGATATACTTCAAGATGAATTCACTTTTGAGGTAATTATTGTGGACAATTGTTCAAATGATAATAAGTTAGGAGAATTTTCTAGCGAATTCTCTAAATTTAAGTTTATTGAAAATTCAAAAAATGGTGGTTTTTCAAATGGCTGCAATATTGGGGCACATCATGCTAATGGACAATATTTTTTGTTTTTAAATCCGGATACTTTACCAACAAAACACCCTCTTTTGACCATACTTCAACTGGCAAGAGAACATCCAAATTACGGCGTGATTTCCTGTACTAAAATAACTAAAAAAGGATCTGCAGAAAAAGAAGCTAGATTGTTCCTGAAATTGAATAGATTATTTGGTTTTTTAAGAGCAATTTATAAATTGATCCATAAAAATAAATTAGTAGAACGATTTAATTCTTCAAAAGACATTATTTTTCCCGACTGGGTTTCTGGTTCTGTTTTTTTTGTGAGCAAATCATGGTACAATAAAATAGATGGTTGGAACGAAGACTATTGGTTATATCTGGAAGATGTGGATTTCTGTAAAAGAATTTCGGATGCCGGAGGGAAAATTGCGCTTACAAGAACTACAAAGCTTACACATAATCATGGAGGAGCTTCTAGATTGAATATTAAAACTTCAGCCTTGACAAAAGTAGAAG
>JBBKXS010000338.1:0-3929 GCA_037969605.1 Flavobacteriaceae bacterium | reverse complement strand
TTCTTTAATTTGATTAAATATTATATAAATGCCATGATAAAATCAACTTGGATCAGTAAAAGGGCAGTAAATTATAAAGTAAAGTCCATTATGTGATATGTTTAAAAAAACATGATTATACATAAAATTACATCGAAAAAATTACAATAAAAAATGATCAAACTTTCAGCCGTTATTATCACTTACAATGAAGAAGAACACCTTGAAAAATGTTTGTCATCGCTTCTTGGTGTCGTAGATGAAATAGTTGTTGTGGATTCGTTTTCAACTGACAGGACTCCTGATATTTGTAGTCGATTTGATGTAAAGTTTATCCAACAAGAATTTTTAGGATATATCGAGCAAAAAAACTTTGCCCTTTCCCATACTAGCTATGAATATATTCTTTCGTTGGACGGGGATGAAGCATTGTCCGATGAATTAAAGGAGTCCATCCTCAATACTAAATCCAATTGGGCTTTTGACGGCTATTACTGTAATAGACTCAATAACTATTGTGGTCAATGGATCAAACATTCCGACTGGTATCCAGATAAGAAATTGAGACTCTTTAAAAAAGGAAGCGGCGAATGGAAAGGCATCAATCCACATGACACTTATACCCTTAAAAACGGAAACAAAGCAGGTAAATTAAAAGGAAATTTATTACACTGGATTTTTAGGGATTATGCCGAACACAATTTGAAGGTAGAACAGTTTTCAACTATTGCGGCAAAAGCCTACTTTGAACTCGGCAAAAAATCGTCTTTATGGAAAATTGTTTACCGACCAATTTGGGCCTTTTTTAAAGCCTACTTTTTAAGATTGGGATTTTTGGACGGTTTAAATGGTTTTGTGATTTGTGTACAAACCTACAATGTTACTTTTCTAAAGTATGTCAAAATCAGGCAATTGACTAAAAACAATTCAGCTAAAGACTAACGTTTCCAAAACTTTAATTTCTTTTTTAGGCGTTGCTTTCGCCAGAACTTTCTCTGAAAATCTTCAGTATTTTTCCACATTAAATCGAAAACCTTATCATAATCTTCATTACAAAGTTTGGCATATTCATCGCTCATAATTTCGACCATTGACTTGTGAATAGTCAATCTTGAAAAATTTTTGATCCGCGTTTGAAAGTCCATAGGATTAAATTTCATCCTGTTTAGGTCAACCAAATAAAATTCATAATGATTATCTTCTTTTTTAATTAGTGTATTCCCAGGAGAGTGATCCAAAAAATGGATGTTTTTCTCATGTAATTGAAATGTAAAGCGAGTAAATGACCTTAAAATGGACTCATACTCTGGGTAATTAAAATTTGTAGTAAGTTCTCTATAGGTCAAATCACATTCAAGATGTTCACTTACATAATAACTTGTTTTATATAAAAAAGGGGTTGCAAACTCAAAATATGCAATGGGATGCGGCGTACCTATTCCAAAATCAATTAGCTTATTGGCATATTCAAAGGAACGCTGTGCTTTGCTTTTACGTAAAAATTTATAGGCAATCTGGTTGAAAATATTGGGAACTTTAAACGATTTAATATTAACTGTCCTTGTCCCTAAATTGAAAAGCTTTATAGTGTTACGGTTGGCTTCACCAAATTGCTCACCTTCAGTATTAAAGCTTTCAATAAAACCTTCAATGTTTTCCTGATCGGATAGGTATGATTTATGAAACACCTTTTTCATCTGTTTAATTATATGTCATTTTTATCGGTCAGATGCAATTCGTCATTAAACATCTCTATTAATACCAAGAATTGTTATAGCTCATTTCATACGGCAATATTACAACTTTTCTTATTTTTGCATTCACATTCCCTTTAGATAAAATTCAACAATGCAAAACGAAATTCAAAATGCCTTTAAAATTTTAAAAGAAGGAGGAATCATTTTATATCCTACCGATACGGTTTGGGGAATCGGTTGTGATGCCTCCAATTCAGAAGCTGTAGAAAAAATCTTCAAGCTTAAAAAGCGCAACGACAGTAAAGCTTTAATTTGTTTAGTAGCTGACGATAGAATGCTTAAAAAATATGTAAAAAAAATACCCGAAGCAGCTTATGATATCTTTGATGTCCCTGAACAAGCCATCACAATTATATACGACGACCCACAAAACTTGGCCAAAAATCTTATCGCTGCAGACAATACCATTGCCATTAGAATCCCAAATGAAGACTTTTGTTTTCAATTACTGCGAAAATTCAATGGAGCAATTGTCTCTACTTCTGCTAATATTAGTGGTCAACCCACTCCAAAATCATTTAAAGAAATAGATGACGAGATTTTAAAAGGTGTAGACTATATTGTAAATTTGCATCACGAAAAAAAAATGGCTAAACCATCGTCTATCATAAAACTGAGCGGTGATGGGAAAGTGAAAGTGATTAGAACATAAGCCTCAAATTTCAAGCAACAAATCCCAATAAATGGAATTTGAATATTGAAACCCATGAAATTAGAACAAGCACTACAACATAACATCTTTAAGATCATTTCCCAATCGGCAAAAGAGCTAGGTCTCGACTCCTATGTTATCGGTGGATATGTTCGTGATCATATTTTAAATCGCGGAACACATAAAGATATTGATATTGTGGCGATTGGAAGTGGAATAAGCCTTGCCAAACAAGTAGCTAAAAATTTACCTGACCATCCAAAAGTACAAGTGTTCAAAACCTATGGCACAGCAATGCTTCGCTATGATGAGATTGAAATTGAATTTGTTGGGGCAAGAAAGGAATCATACAATCAAGACAGCAGAAACCCTATTGTTGAAAATGGTACTTTGGAAGATGACCAAAACCGTCGTGATTTTACCATTAATGCACTAGCACTTGCCTTAAATGAAGATAATTTTGGTGATTTACTGGATCCCTTTGATGGTGTAAAAGATCTCAAAAACAAAGTCATCAGAACGCCATTAAACCCTGATATTACTTATAGTGACGATCCTTTGCGTATGCTGCGGGCAATTCGTTTTGCTACACAACTCGATTTTAATATTGAAGACGAATCTTTAAAAGCAATTTCAAAAAATTGTGATAGAATTAAAATTATTACTACGGAGCGTATCGCTATAGAACTCAATAAGATTTTGGAGTGTGAAAAACCGTCTGTTGGATTTTTGCTTTTAGAAAAAACAGGGTTGTTAGAATTAATCCTTCCAGAACTTTTGGCATTAAAAGGTATTGATGAAGTTGAAGGACAAACACACAAAGACAATTTTTATCATACTCTTGAAGTTGTTGATAATATTTCTGAAAACACTAACGATTTATGGCTACGTTGGGCCGCTTTATTACATGATATAGGGAAGGCTCCAACTAAAAAATTCAGTAAAAAAGCGGGTTGGACATTTCATGGTCATGAATTTGAAGGTTCAAAAATGGTGTATCGTTTGTTCAAACGATTGAAACTGCCATTAAATGACAAAATGAAATATGTTCAAAAAATGGTACTTATGAGTTCACGTCCAATTGCTCTTGTTGATGAAACCGTAACCGATTCGGCCGTGAGACGATTGATTTTTGATGCAGGAGATTTTGTCGATGATCTCATGACTCTTTGCGAGGCTGATATCACGACCAAAAATCCTAAAAAATTCAATAAATATCATAATAACTTTAAAACCGTTAGAGATAAAATTGTAGAAGTTGAAGAACGCGACCATGTAAGAAATTTTCAACCACCAATTTCTGGCGAGGAAATTATGGCAACCTTCAATTTGAAACCTTCCAGAGAAATTGGGATCATTAAAGAAACCATTAAAGAAGCTATTTTAGAAGGTGACATCCCTAACGAATATGAAGCCGCTTTGGTACTTATGCTAGAAGAAGGTGAACGGTTGGGATTGAAGGCAATAGGCAATAGGCAATAGGCAATAGGCAATAGGCAATAGGCAATAGGCAATAGGCAATAGGCAATAGGCAATAGGAG
>JBBKXS010000337.1:0-14294 GCA_037969605.1 Flavobacteriaceae bacterium | reverse complement strand
GCTATAAAACCAATGCATAAATAAAAGACGTTTTTAATGTTTTTCTTCTTTAAATAAACAATAATTAAAACGCTTATGGTCACTAGCAATATTGAAGCTAAAATATACCAGAAAAGATTCACCCCTGTTAAAAATGGTCCTATAAAAAAACCTGCAATAGGAAATACAATACCAATACACGCAATTAAGCCAAAATTAAAATACACCGGAATCGTTTCGCGTCTATCTGTTAAAGTTTTAAAACTTCTGATTAAATAGTCCAGATAAAATCCAATATTAATGGCCAATGGAATCAAAACAGGCATCAAATACCTGGCTTTTTTTTCTGGAACAAATGACAATAAAATTACAGCCAAAATGGTCCACAATAAACTAAATTGATAGGCTTTTAAATTGGAAACTCTGGATTTTAAATAGGGATATAAAAGACTTATAAAAGCTGGAATAGTCCAAATACCACTTTGTGTAAAGAAGCTCCAGTAATAATAAAAGGGTTTTACATTGTAGCTCGCCCAATTGCCTGTTTCTTTTGCTGCAATAGCCTTAAAAGCTTCAGGATCATTTAATCTAATATATAAATACCACCAACCACCAACCACTAATGCAACAATCAGGCAAGTCAATAACGAAAGGATTTGAGATTTTGATAACCTGTATTTATAAGTCAGTCCATAGGCTATTAAAAAAGGCAAAAACAAAGCATATATAGAAATGGGCCCTTTGCTCAATATAGAGAATCCTATAAAACATCCGGCCAAAAGACAGTTTTTGATGTGTTTTTCACCCTGAAAAAACTGAAACAGATAATAAATGGCGATGATCATAAACCCATGGGTAAATATATCCCAAGGCGCTTCAATAATAATTCCGATAACATAAAAAGAACTTACTCCTATTAAAGCATTGACTAAGCTATGTTGTTGGTCTTCTAATAATCTTTTTGATATTTGGTAAATTCCCACTCCGGTTAATGCGACTAATAGAATGGCTGAAAATCTTAATGCCACAATATTTTTGATGCCAAATAGTAATGCAAAAATAGCGGTCATCCATGTTGGTAATGGAGGTTTTTCATAACGTGCAACACCATTCATGGTAGTTAAAAGCCAATTGCCATCGGTGATCATTTCCCTCGCCGTAATAAAATTACGGGCTTCCATAATACTTACGGGCAAATTTCCCATGCTAAAGCCAAGTATGACAATAACTAATAGGACCATGATAGCTATGGGTTTATCCCGTAACGTTTTCAGCATTGCTTTTGCGAATTAAAAAAAGGTTTCGTATGTAAATAATCAGTCCAAGTCCATGGCCTAATAGGAGCACAGGATCCTGTCTAAAAATGGCATAAATTAAAATTAGGAGCGATCCCGATAAACTTAATAGCCAAAACCCTAGCGGCAATATGGATTCTTTTTTGTATTCTGAATAGATCCATTGATACACAAATCTGAAGGTAAATACCACTTGTGAAATGATACCCAGTAAAAGAAGCCATAAAGGAATAGCTTCATTTTTGAACAAGATATCCCGATCAATCACATTATTATTAAAATAAAAAATTGAAATTAGAATGGGGACAATAAATAAAATATACCTAAACAGTCTCGGAAATTTAATCCACTCACCTTGAAGTTGTAAATTTCTAATATATATAAAATAAGTCAATCCTTGCCCTAACATGATAGCAAAATCTTCCCGTAAATACCCATAAACGAATAATAAAAACGAAGCAAACAGACTCAATGTCCAAAATAAAGTAGGTGTGATGACTTTCTTTTGTCTTTCCGAAGTGATCCATTGAACTACAAGTCGTGATGAAAATAAAATTTGAGCGATAAACCCAATACTATAGATGATCCAATTGCTCATTCACTTTTTTTAGCTACAGTATAGTTAATGTACTTTTTTTTCATCCATAAATAGGCAAAGCAATCTATTAATGGGCCAAATAATCTGTTCCATATTCCAAATTTTGCTGTACCCGCAATTCTTGGAAAATGTTGCACGGGAATTTGGATTACTTTTCCGTTTTGTAACAGTATCATCGCTGGTAAAAAACGGTGAAGTCCTTTAAACATGGGGATGCGTTTTGCATACTCTGTTTTGATTACTTTAAGCGGACAGCCGGTATCATCCATACCATCATGGGTAAATGCTCTGCGAATGCCATTGGCAATTTTTGAGGACATATTTTTAACAAACGAATCTTTTCTATTGGCTCTTACGCCAGTTACCAAATCATAATCTCCTATTTGCCCCAAGAGTAAATTGAAATCCTCTGGAGCTGTTTGTAAATCGGAATCAATATAACCTACCAACTCTGTTTCAGCATAATCAAAACCAGCTTTGATGGCAGCACTTAGGCCTCTGTTCTCTTTAAAAGAAATAAAGCTAAAATTTGAATTTCTACTGCAAACGGCTTCAATTAATGATTGGCTGTTATCTTTTGAACCATCATTGACAAATAAAATTTTGGTGGGTTTAGAAGCTATTTTAGTATAGGCAAGAAGTTCTTTTTCAACACGTTCCAAATTAGCCTCTTCATTATAGACCGGAACAATAATGGTAAACTGGTAATTCATATACAAAACGTTGCAGCAACAAAGGTATTCATTTTTTTAACAGAAGCTGATTTTTAGTAATAGATAACCCATTTACCTGAATTAAATAGCAACAAGAATGCCGATAACAATAAAATATGAACAAGAGAGAGATTCAAAATAATGGCCAAAAATAATATTATATTTTGTAGGTTTGTTTTTGTGGGATTTCAGGGTTTTAGCTTACTTGAAAATTTCAAATGTTTTATTTTTTCAAAATGAAACAAAACATTCTAAGGTATTGAATAATGAATGAATTATCAAATTTATGAAAATACTCGTTACAGGAGCGGCTGGATTTATTGGCTCTCATGCTGCAGAACGCCTTAAACAATTAGGTCATGAGGTTGTTGGTGTAGATAATTTTTCAGCCTATTATAGTTTGGAGCTTAAACAATTAAATGCTGATGCTCTTAAAAATGCTGGCATTTCAATAATTGAATGTGATTTAAGGGATGCCAATTTATCGACCATTTTACCAATCGATATCAACTATATTTTCCATTTTGCAGCACAACCGGGTATTTCTTCCACTTCTTCATTTGTAGATTATTTTAGTAACAATATTTTAGCCACCAAAAATTTGATTGATTATGCCCTTTTTTGCAGAAACCTAAAACTTTTTGTAAATATTGGGACCTCTTCCATTTATGGATTGGAAGCCACCTTCTCTGAAGATGCTGCTCCAAAACCAGCTTCACACTATGGCGTTACAAAATTGGCAGCTGAACAGATGGCGCTCCAAAAAAGTAGAGAGAAACAGTTTAAGGCCTGTTCGTTAAGGTTGTATTCGGTAATTGGTCCTAGGGAACGGCCAGAGAAAATGTATACCAAATTGATAGATTTGGGATTAAAAGGAGAAACTTTTCCATTGTTTGAAGGAAGCAATAAGCATTTGCGCAGTTTTACATATGTAGGCGATATTGTGGATGGTGTTGTAAGTGTTATTGGTTGTGAGCAGAAGGTTGATGGCGAAATCATAAACCTTGGTACCGAAATAGAGCATACCACTCAAGAAGGTATTGAAGCTGTAGAAAAAATATTAGGAAAATCTATAAAAATTAAGGTTGTCCCAAAACGGACAGGAGACCAATTGCGTACCAAAGCGAATATAGATAAAGCAAGAAAATTATTGAACTATAATCCCCGAACCAGCCTGCTAGAAGCTGTTAAGCATCAAGTGGAATGGTTTAAAGCCAATTTTGTTTAGATTTAAGCAATAACACACAACGATTTTTCCAATACAGAAATTGAAATGGATTTATCGTCCACTGTAAAATATTCACCATCAATTTGAGAATGAAAATAATTTTCATTCTGTCTTAGCAATTGCGCTTTATTGGTTTGAAAACTATTAACTTCTTGAAGTAAATGATGTTTTTTGAACAGAATTAAAAACCCAAATAAAAATGTTCTAAATCTATTAATTTTGGGAACCAAAATGATATCCAATAATCCATCCTGTAAAGAAGCTTTTGGTGTTAAGCTGACATTATAACCTAGTTCGTTGGAATTTGAAATAAACAGCATTAACGGATTTAACAATAGGGTTTGGTTTTCGGTTGTTACCTTTATTAGATTTTCCTCCTTCAATTCCCTTAGCGATCTTAAAGACGCTTTTATATAACTGAACAATTTTCTTTTTCTGGAATTTTCATAATGTCTAACAACATTGGCTGCAATACCCACACCTGCATTACTGAAAAAGTAGTTGTCGTTTAGGCAGCCAACATCAATTTTTTTGACATTCTGGTTTTTGAGGAGTAAAAGTGCTTTATTTAAGTTTCTCGGAATTTTGAGATTGGATGCCAGCCCATTACCAGAGCCCATGGCCATAATACCTAAAACAATGTTGGAGTTTACCAAACATCTGGCAACTTCATTTATAGTACCATCCCCACCACATGCAACAATAATGGTTGCACCTTCATTTATAGATTCTAAAGTAAGGGTTGTGGCGTGTTTTCGATATTCCGAATATTTTATGACGACCTTATAATGTTCAGGTTCAAAAAATTGATGGAGTAAATCGAGTTGTATTTCATTTTTACCAGATCCAGCAATAGGATTGACGATAAAATGAATGTGGGTTAAGGTATTATTCATTTAATTTTAATCCGTTGTTTCTATATAAATAATCCGCAACTTGATAATAAGAAGTGGTTTCCTTTAAGAAGTCAATATCTATGGGTAAAATGCTTAAACTATTATCATTCTCGTTCCATTGATAAAAATCTGCTTTTTTCTGTTCACTTAAGATCATTAATTTATCGTCTTTCAAAAGACCTAATTTTCTGTAATTTCCAATAAAGGCTCGTTCGTCTACTTCGGTCATTTTAAAGATGTTCTTACCAAATAAATTACTCTCATAATCCCAATTCAATAAGTCGAATAAGGTAGGAAACACATCAATTTGAGAACACAGTTTATCTACTTTTTGAGGAATTATTGATGAGGTGTTAAAAATTAATGCAGGAATATGATAGTTCCCAACATCCAAATCCCACCTCCCAGCACTGGAAGCACAATGGTCGGCCATTATGACAAACACAGTATTATCGTACCATGCTTTGGTTTTGGCTTCGTTTAAAAACTCTTTTATAGCAAAATCGGTATACTTAACGGCACCATATCTTCCAGTTCCTGAAGGAATGTCTATTTTATCTTCTGGGTAAGTATAGGGACGATGGTTGGACGTCGTCATTATAAAATTAAAAAATGGCTTACCCTCTAAATAATTCGTATCGGCCATTTTTAATACTTTATTATAGATGTCACCATCACAAACACCCCAGGCATTTTCAAAAGTGACTTCGCTATCTTCAATATTTGTCCTTGTTGTCTCAATGGAATCATCAATTAAAAATCCCCTTCCTCTATCAATGATATTAAAGCCATTGCCACCAAAGTAAGTGTTCATATTATCAAAATAGCCATCACCTCCATAAAAAAAGTTACGTTCATAACCTTGCTGTTTAAACACCTCACCAATGGTAAACAAATCCTGGTTATGATCGCGTTTCACAATACTGCGACCTGGAGTTGGTGGTATGGATAAAGTAATGGCTTCCATACCGCGAACGGTTCTAGTTCCTGTAGCATAAAGGTTGGAAAAAAACAGACTCTTTTGTGCCAACGAATCTAATGTTGGTGTAATATTTAAGTCACTTCCAAAGGAATTTAGAAATTTACCACTTAAACTTTCAATACAGATAAAAATGATATTGGGATGAACTGGTTTATTTATGGAATCAGAATTAGTGATATACCTTGATATTGAGTTTTTCGTATTTTTTTGTTGGTCTTCTTGGTCAATAGCCATCGAATCGATCTCCATGCCATGATTTAATGAATCGGTTTTAATATCATTTTTAGAATTTTTCCAATGTATAGGGTTCAAGCCATTCGACAGTTCACGATTCACAAATGCAAATGCGTCTTGGTCATCAATGGTTTGATAAAATTCCCTGTAAGGAAGTTCATTATTTCTGAAAGCGGCAAAAAATGAATAAATCCCTGTTTTTGAAAGTTCGTTATTGTATCTGTTCTCAAATTTTTCCGCACCTTTATTGGTCACGAAAAACGTGCAGTAAAGCGCAATCCCAATGAAGACGACACTCGGGAACAGTTTTTGTTTAAAGGTGGTATCATTGTCAAAGGTTTCTAAAAACACACCTCTTTTTTTAGTGATAAAAAGAAGGATTAAAATGAAAATTAATATAGTGCCCAAAATAATAGGGATCGGATACGACTCGTTAATGTTTTTGATAACTTCATTGCTATAAACCAAGTAATCAACAGCAATAAAATTAAATCGGTTTTTAAATTCTTCCCAAAACGTAATCTCTGCGAAAAATGAAAAAATGAAAATAAAAAGGCCTAGTGTATATCCAAAATAGGTAATGATTCTGTCAACTAAACTACCATGCCATCTAGTCGGGATGAGCAACAAATAGATACAATATGGGATTGCGAAAAAGGAAACGGTTCCAATATCAAATAAAAAGCCAATTAAAAACGTATTTCCTAATTTAAAAAAGGAAGTGTCTATTTCACTGAAATTCCAAATCAAAAAGCTAAGCCTTATTAAAAACGATAGGAGAATAAATATGCCAATAAATGCTTTTAATAAAGCAAATCGATTAGGGAACAGTCTTTTTAACATTATGGACCGATATTAAATTAAGTTGTGCAAAAGTATTGAAGTTATAACAAACTTGTCATTTTATTATTGCAAAAAAGGAATTAAAGCTTTTCCCAATTAATTCTTAAGTTAAATATTGAATAGATTAATGTGAAAAATCCTTGTCTCCATTTTTTTTCTTTCCATTTTCAAATAAATAAATTGCTGTTTTATAATTGGAGCCTATGATATTTCCTTTAGTCAAGTACTCATTCGGAAATTCCTTTTTGTATTTATTAGGGATTAATAAATAGAACTTGTCGTATTTTAATAAAACTGAGTCCAACTGAATTTTGGTATCTAATGTTTTGACTTTTCCTTTACTGTAAAAATTAGAAGAATAGGTTTCAATTTTCCAATAAAAATAAGGCAGTTGCTCATTGGTTTGTGTAATTAAAAATTTATCGGTATTCAGTTTATTTGTAAGACCACTATTGAACATTAACACTACAAATCCAACCAAAACAAATACAGGGAAGATTAAAGCTAAACCTATGGCTAATTTTTTGGATTTATAATCTTGCCACCAATAAGTCATCAACAATGCCAATGGAATTGTTGCGGGCAAAATATAGGTATGTAAGATGTTTTTTGAAAATGTAAAGAAAAAAGGTGTCCAAACTAGCCAAAGGAGCAAATAACTAATCCAAGAATCCTTGAGAACGGTCTTTCTGTTTTTAAAAAATTTAATACACCCAATTTGGATCCATGGAAAGGTGAACAACAGTAGGAGCACCCAAATCATACCGTAAGGTTGTGTATGACCGCTGCCATATAGATCACCTTGCCAACGAAGTTCGATAAAACGATTAAAATGTTCGCCTACAAAAAAATAATTTAAAAATCCTGGAGACTTTTGTTCGACGATGAAATACCAAGGAATAGAAATGAGAGCAGTAATTATAATGCCCTTTATCCATGGCAATTTTTTATAAAGTATTTTTGGGCTAATTTTCTGTAAGATAAGCCATATCAAAATTGGAGGTCCAGTCAAAACCAAAACCAACGGGCCTTTAGAAAGAAATCCTAAAGCAATAGCAATGAAAAACAAGTAGTTCCATACACTATATTGATTGCACTGCATACTTTTCCAGAACGATATCATTATTAAGGTTATACTAAAACACAATACAGTATCGGTAGAAACAACTCCAGCATGGAGAAAAAATTCGGGGATAGTAAGTAAAATGAACGCTAAAACAAAGAACTCTTTTTTGTCTTTTAAAATATATTTTCCTAAAATAATGATAAGTAAAATATTGAGTAAAAAAGAAGGAAACCTAACGGCAAATTCATTAACACCAAAAACTGACATGCTTATGGCCGATAACCATGTGGATAAAGGGGGTTTTGCCCAAAAAGGGACTCCATAATCTATTTGTAGCACAATCCATTCCTTCGTTTCAAACATTAATCTGGCGATTTCACCATAACGAGCTTCAGTTTTATCTAATAATGGAACGGTCCCTAATAATAGTAGTCGTAAAAAAACCAATACCAGTACTGCAACTATTTCAAATAGCTCATTTTTTGAACTCGTTTTAAACATCATTTAATTCAAAGTATTTAATGAAGCTGTTTTAATTTTAGCTTTATAAACTTTGTGTATTTTATATAAATCCACCCATAATTTAAAAAAGTAGGTAATTTTCACATTAGATTTGCCATGGTCTATCCATTTCTTTAATGGAACTTCTAATATTTTTTCTGTTGTTTTTTTTCTGCCATAAAGTAGAATAATCCTTTGAAATAATTCCACATCAAATAACCATTTTGATATAAATGTATCTTTAAATATTTTCTCAGAAAGTGCCTTCGTAAAAATTTTGCAACCACATTGGGTATCATAAACCTTAAGTTGTAAAATGTTTGATATGAAAGTTGCAATAATTCTACCAATCAAAAAGCGTAAAAATTTCCGTTCAATTTGGGAACCAACTATTGATATTCTTGAACCAAAAACAAAACAAATTTCTTTTGTTAAGTGTTTTAATAACAATTTGCATTCCTCTAATGAGGCTGATAAATCAGCATCAACATAGGCAATGTGTTTGGCATTATAAGAGGCGTTACAAAAAAGCATACCTTTCCTAACCGCTTCTGCCTTACCAACATTTTGAATGAGATTTATAATGTTTATATTGTCATTAAATTGATTTTTAAGGGTTTCTAAAACTTCTAGAGATGTATCGTTAGATCCGTCATTAACAAAACAAATTAAAACATCGTGGTTATTGGCAATAAAGTTTTGATATTCAGAAACATTTAATTTCTTAGCTTCATTATAACAAGGGATAATAATGATCAATGATGGATTAAGTTCTATGATTTTATTCATTTTAAAATACAACAATTTCTTACAATCTTATTTACTTAACCCGTTCGGTGCAATTAAATTATTTGTGATTTAATTTTGTTTATTGGTCTTTCAAAAATAAATTTAAAGAGTGCTTAGATGCAGCAAA
This sequence comes from Flavobacteriaceae bacterium, assembly GCA_037969605.1. Taxonomy (GTDB): domain Bacteria; phylum Bacteroidota; class Bacteroidia; order Flavobacteriales; family Flavobacteriaceae; genus Geojedonia. The sequence continues at coordinate 5,043 of JBBKXS010000337.1, read as the reverse complement.
TACTCAGCAGCTGCAAATGGTGTCGTTTTATCTTCTTCTATTAGTTTTAATTGAATTTCGAGCTCTTTTTTAATTTTTGGAGTATTAAAAAATCCAGATTTTAATCGGTCTTCAATAGTCTGCAATAACCAAAATTTGTTTTGCGTTTTTCTATTGGTATCAAAATAGTGCTTGCTTTTGGTATGTTTCAAGAAGTCTTGTATAAGTTCCCATATCTGGGTGACACCCTCATTTTGTAAGGCACTGCACAAAGTAACCTTTGGTTTCCAACCTGATGGTTTAGCTGGATATAAATGCAACGCACGATTAAATTCCATCTGAGCAAGTTTGGCAGCTTTAGTATTGCTGCCATCTGCTTTATTAATGGCTATGGCATCTGCCATTTCCATAATGCCTCGTTTAATGCCCTGTAATTCGTCACCGGCACCAGCCAATTTCAGCAATAAAAAGAAATCGACCATACTATGTACTGCCGTCTCACTTTGGCCAACACCAACGGTTTCAATGATTATGGTATCAAACCCCGCAGCTTCACAAAGTATAATGGACTCCCTTGTTTTACGGGCCACACCGCCTAAAGAGGTTCCAGTAGGAGAAGGTCTAATAAACGCATTTTGGTTTTTTACCAAATCTTCCATTCGGGTTTTATCACCTAAAATACTACCTTTGGTTAGTGAACTACTGGGGTCAATTGCCAAAACAGCAACTTTATTGTCTAGTGAAGTAAGATAAGTTCCAAAGGTTTCTATAAAGGTACTTTTGCCAACTCCAGGAACACCTGTGATGCCAATTCTAACCGATTGGTTGGCATAAGGTAAACAATGCTTGATTATGGCATTTGCCTTTTCTAAATGTACTGGATTTGAACTTTCTATTAAAGTAATGGCACGACTTAAAGCAGTTATATCTCCTTTAATAATACCAGTTACCAAATGTTCTATCGAAGGTTGCTCTTGCCTAAGTTCCTTAATGGTCTTTATGGCTTGGGAACTGGTGATTTCAGAAGCTGTAACACCTTTTTTTTCTTTTAAGGCAGAATCTGATTTGGCTTTTTTTTTCAAAATTGATGTTGTTTACCTTACAAGTCTGAATCTTTAATGATAGTTAAAGGTACTGCAATTTTAGTTTTATCCCAAACTATGGTAAGCTTCAGATTATCGGTAGTATTATCAAATGAAATCGTAAACTGTTCTACAACCGAATCCAAGGTTTCAACAGGAATATCCAATTCCAAAAGGTCAAAATTAGGGTCCCACATGGGTTTCATTTGTTCATCAACCCCCCATTTGTACTCTTTGGTATTAAACATAACTTTCCAGATACTATCATTGGGAACAGTCCATAAGGTATATTCGCCTTTGGGAACCAAATACGCCCCAATTCTTAAATCCTGATTAGTGGTGAACATTGTAGCTTCATTTGCACCGGTACGCCATACTTGGCCATAAGGAACTAGTCCACCAAAAATATTACGCCCTTTTTTAAAGGGCCTATTGTAAAACACTTTAAGTTTTAGATCGTTTAGTTTAAACTCAACACTATCTTTTGGGCTAAGTCTTGGAGAAAAAATATTTTCAACAAAATGGGAGTATAAAAAAAGACCCAAAGCTGCAATGGACAAAACAATAAGCAGTCGTTTTAAAAACGTATTCATAGGCAAATTTTTGTATTATATAATTTAGGATAAATATAATTTAAAAATAAAGATGATAAAATACTTAACGCTGTTTTATAAAAATTTGTATCAATTCACAAAAAAGAATTAAATTCTGCCACACTTGTTTTATTGTATCGTCTTTAGAATGAACTCAACCAATAACCAAAAGAGTATTTAACGCATGTTTCAGATTGATATTATTGAAAAATGCAAGCAAAACAACCGTATTGCGCAATTACAGCTATACAATCAGTATTGCGACGGGATGTTTGCAGTTGCCATGCGTTTTGTAAAGGATTCCATGGAGGCCGAAGACATTGTTCAAGAAGCCTTTATTAAAGCCTTTACCAAATTGCATCAGTACAAAGCTGAAGTAACTTTTGGGGCTTGGTTAAAACGTATCGTGATCAATAAAAGTATCGATTTACTGAAATCCAAAAAACAGCACATGCTGGAATTGGAAGAGGTGCACCTTAAAGTAGTCGATTCATCTTATGAGAACGAATGGTTGGTGGATGATATGTTAACTCTGGAAGACGTAAAAAAAGCCATTGAAAAACTACCTGATAAGTATCAATATGTAGTGATGTTGTATTTAATTGAAGGTTATGACCATCAGGAAATAGCAGAGATATTAGGTATTACAGAAGTGGCTTCACGAACGCAGCTTTCTAGAGGAAAAGCACAATTAAAAGAACTTTTAAAAATTAGGAGCAATGGCACAAGACATTAAAAAATTATTCGAGAACGAGAACAAACTCTCTATGCTCAAAATGCCAGAAGGTCACGAAAAACGATTTTCGGATAAGCTCGACGACGCATTACCTGTCGAGCCGAAAAAAATGTCATCATTTAGCTTTATTCGTATTGCGGCCAGTGTTGTCATTCTTATCGGCTTAAGTTTTGGAGCTTATAAATTCTTCGAAACACCTCCTGTAGAACAACAACAAGAAGTGGCCACAAAAATGAAATCTTTAGGAGATATCTCTCCAGATCTTAAAAAGGTAGAAGATTACTATTTGGCTAACATTAATTTAGAACTTTCTAAAGTCAAATTAACTTCTGAAAACAAAGAGTTGTTTGATGGTTATGTGGTCAAACTTGAAGAGTTGAACACGGAGTACAATAGGCTTTCGGTTGAGCTGACCGAACATGGTCCAAACGAACTTACGGTAAGTGCTTTAATCGACAATTTAAAATTGCGTCTCAATTTATTGTATCGTCTAAAAGAACAATTACAAGATTTAAACGATTCAGATTTGAATCAAGAAACAAGTTAATAACAAAAAAATGAAACATTTAAAATTAAATATGACCTTACTCTTGCTATGTGGAATGTTAAGTCTTACCGCACAGCAAAAGTTGAATAAGCTTTCAAAGTCTATTGATGTCACCAAAGATGTCACGATCGATTTAAACACAAGCTATGTACAGATTGAAATCGATACATGGAACAAAAACACTGTAGAGGTAGAAGCTTATATTGAAGGTGACAAATTAAGCAAAGAGGAATTGAAAAAAGCCCTCGACCAATGGAACATTACTGTGGACGGTTCTGGTAATTCGGTAACCATTAATTCACAAGGTAACCGAAGCACTTGGGATAACTATAATTTCAACTATAATTTCAATTTTGACGCTTTAAAGGATTTGGAATTAGAGCTTGCGGATTTGCCAAGGATGCCTCCAATGCCAGACATGGCAGAAATGCCAGAAATGCCGGAATTACCTGAAATGAATTTTCCAAAGATGCCAGAAATGCCAGCATTACCTGAATTGCCTAAAGGAATGACCGATGTCAATTTTGATTACGAAGCCTATAAAAAAGATGGTGAGAGCTATTTGGATACATGGAGCAAAGAATACGAATCCAAATACGGTAAGGACTATAAAGACAAAATGAGAGTTTGGGCAAAGAAATTTAGCGAAGTGGATTTTGAAGCTTATGAGAAAAAAATGGAAGCTTGGGGTGAAGAGTTTGGAAAGAAATTCGGTAAGGATTACGAAGCCAAAATGGAAGCTTGGAGCAAAAAGTTTGATGAAAAATGGGGTAAAGAATATCAAAAAAAAATGAAAAAATGGCAAGAGGAACATGGAAAGGAATTAGAAGAACGTTCCAAAGTAATGGAGCAACGTGCCGAAGATATTCAGAAACGTATGCAAGACCGAGAAAATGAACGCGGAGACCGAATGGAAGCCCGAGAAAAAGAACTTGCAGAGCGCATGAAAGAACGTGAAGAACGTGTTGAAAATAGGCGCGAGGATTTAGAAAAATCAATCGAAAATCGAAGCAGCAAAGTTAAAAAGACCATTAAAATTAAAATGCCAAAAGATGCAAAATTAAAAATGAACGTGCGTCATGGTGAATTAAAAATTTCTTCGGTCATCAATAACTTGAAAGGAGATATATCTTATGCTACTTTGGTAGCAGATCACATTGGTGGAAGCAAGACTTCCATCAATGTGTCTTATTCTCCGGTGTTGATTAACACTTGGGACATGGGTGAACTGAAGCTCAATTTTGTTGACAAGGCACAAATTAAAACCGTAAATAGATTGGTACTAAATTCCAACTCGTCCAATATTGGGATTGATACGGTCACGGGCAATGCTGTGATAGATGGTAGTTTTGGCGACTTGTCCATTAGCAAAATTGCGGATACTTTTAGTAACCTGAACATTATATTGGAAAATAGTGATGCCCTGATCAATTTGCCAAAGAACGATTATAATTTACAGTATAAAGGCAACCGTTCAAGATTAAGCCATCCTAAAAAGAAGCCTAACGAAAGCGTTTCCACCTTTTCTACAGGTAATTTAAGCAGCCCCAAAACTATTGTGGTCAATGCCAAATTTAGTCATGTGGTGATGCAGTGATTCTTGATAAAACAAGAATCCCAAAAAACCAATCTACACCTTTCCTAAAAGCCTACAGGCTGCATTTGCTTCACAAATTATAAAACTATTTACAATACTACTTTCGGGCTAAGAATAACTTTTGTTCCAAATTTTCTTTTTTAATTTGTCACGACCTTTGGATTAGCCTAAACAAAGCAACTTTTTATAGACCTTGTTGTGCTTTCGTACTTTTATTTTTTTTCCCTTCTCCTTCTCAACTTGTTGGTCTGCCCATAGTTTTAAATGATTAATAAACGGAATTAATTCTATGCCAGTATCTGCAAGAGAATATTCTATTTTGGCTGGTAATTCGCGATATACTTTCCGCCAATTCTTCTAAAAGCATAATTTATAGAACCAATAGTCTCGCTTGAATATTATTTTGACATTTCTTATATTTTAGTTAACTTATAATCAACAATAGTACTTTTTAAGTATCTAATTTACTAAAAAGTGCATGCTTGACAAAAAGGCAGATTTTAAATACC
>JBBKXS010000336.1:0-5416 GCA_037969605.1 Flavobacteriaceae bacterium | reverse complement strand
TTCTTACTATGGGGAGGTTTTGCAAAGAAAAAAGCGGAATTAATTAATTCTGATCATCATTATATATTAACATCCGGGCATCCGTCACCCTTAAGTGCCAATAGAGGATATTGGTTCGGAAACAAACATTTTAGTAAAACTAACTTCCTGTTGGAGCAAGTTGGGATGAAGCCAATTGATTGGTAATTACCAATTGTTTTTCGCTCTTAATAACATAAGGCCTTTGAGAAGTTTTGCTTTTAGGTATTTTGTTGCAACTTGTAAAAAGTAAGATGAAATTTAAGGCAACTAAAAAAATAATTGTTAGGGTAATGGTCATTATCATAACTACTATGTTTATGCCAATTGTATTGACGATTTGGTTTTGGCTAAAATAGTCAAAAAATAGATAAAAAGCAATTAAGTCGGATAAAAAGCAAATATTTGACAAAATATTCAAGTCTAGCACCTTTAATTCATATTATTTCAATGATACTGTTAAAATTTTTAAATTCCTTAATAATGCCTAAATCCACTAATTTGGATTGAACCTCATGTATTGTTTTCTCATCAATTTGCTCTTGTGACCATTCAGTTAATGAAAGCCATTCTTGTACGTCTTCTAACTTTTGTTGGTATCTATTCGCAATGGTTTGATCAATGTTGGAAATGTTTTTAAATTTTACTGTAGTACGGTTAATGATGTTTAAAATCTTTTTTACATCGGCTACATGTTCCATTAAAAATTTAGTTCTCACAACTATTACGAAACAAGGCCAAGGTGTAGGGCATTTGCCAATTTTTCGAAAGACTCCATCATCAACAATGGGTTTTGTAGTAAATTTTTCCCACATAAAATAATCAACTTCACCTTTTGATAAGGCTTCAATGGCACCATCTAAATTTTTAACGACTTTAAACTTAAGATCTTTCTCTAAATCCCATGAATGATTTTGAGCATTGATATAGGCCATTAAATGTGAACCAGATCCTTTTCTACTTATGGCTGCTATTTTGCCTTTCAACTCATTGATGTTTTTATAATTGGAATTATGTGCAACATGAATACCCCATATTAAAGGTGTTTGCACAAAGACTTGTACAATTTTACTTGGATTACCCTCTACAATATCCTTAACAATGCCTTCGGTTAGAACAACCGCCAAATCGATATCTCCATTTCGGAGGGCTTTGCACATTTCTCCAGTGCCCCCTGGATAATCGACCCATCTTAAATTGATGCCTTCTTTTTTGTAAGCGCCATCTTTGAGCGTAAGATACCAAGCTAAATTAAAATGTTCTGGAACGCCGCCAATAGTTACAATTTTCATCATTCCGTACTAATTGTGTTTGAAATAGGTTCAGTATGTAAATTAAGATGACAGAGATTTCTGCTTGGATTTAAAATAAGTTCAGATGTTTTAATAGGCATTAATTATGGTTTTTATGAGTTTATTTTGTTGTTTGCTAAATTGAAAGTCAAACCGATTAACTCCGCCATAAGGAATATTATTACCAATTTCCGAAGAAAAATTATGTTGTTGCAATAATGCTTCATGTCCTTTTCTGTTCAATGTAAGTTTTTTGTCATCTACTGAAAAAAAGATGGATAACTTATCTATAATTCTTAAAATCTGAATATCTCCAAAACCATAATAACCTTGATAATTTAGGGCATAACCTAGTAAATGGTTTTTTGATTTTATGTTTTTATCCCTTATGATACTAAGTATGTTTTCTTCTAAGATATCAAGCCCGCTTTTTAAATTGGGAAATCGCTCCAAATGTGCTTTTAGACAGTTGGTCAAATATTTAAATGATGATTTTTGTGTAATATAATGTTTTAACAGATTATGGTCTTTACCACAATAGGTTTTCCAAACAGAAACAGCAATATCAATATCTTCAAGAGTTAATTTTACTTTGTTGTCGTAATGGTATAACAATTGTCCTGTAGACAGCTCAGAAAGGCCTTTAAGATTTTTTCCACCCATAACTCTGCCACTACATACTAAATAAAGTGGTTGCTTAACATGTTTTTGGTGTAACAAACTAATCACTCCAATCAGGTTGATATGACAAAATAGATCGTATTCAAACCAAAGCACAATTTCAGAATAATCTTCTAAATGATTGAGTTTTTGTATTTCCGATACATATTCAGCTTCATTAATTTCAATATCATAAAATGTATTTAAAAAAGCTTTGCGTTTATTAATAAAAGACTCTGTATCGATTTTTATTTCAGTGGGACCCTCACATAACATTTCTTGCCAAGTCAAAAAGTCTCCAGCAATATTCAATTCTTTCAAATAATTGGTCAAATTGCTCCCGTTGGTAATATGAAGTGTTTTCTTGGCCATTATCCACCAACACGTTTTACGGCAAACCCTTTTCGCTCAAGAATTTGCATGATTTTATCTCTATAATCTCCCTGAATAATGATTTTATCATCTTTAAAACTTCCGCCAACACTTAAAGTTGTTTTAAGTTCTTTGGTCAGGATTTTAAAATCTTCAGTGGCTCCTGTGTAACCTTCTAAAATGGTGATGGGTTTTCCCTTTCGCTTTTCGTATTTACAAAGTATAGGCTCATCTTGCATCCAAATATTAAATGTTTTATTGTTGCCAGATTCTGAAATTTCTGAAACATGCTTTGGAAACAAACTCTTAAGCTGGTCTTGTAAATCCATTATTTTAAGTTTTATTCAATATCTAAAACAGAGTAGGAACTACAAATGTAACGAAAACAATGCTAAATTGTATAGGTTTGATTGCTCTTAAAAAAAGAACCTATTGTTCATGAGTCTTTCTATTTTTAGTTACATTTGAAAGATCAATACAATACCTTAATCATGTTGGCCCTGACGAAAAACAATATTATTTACGATAAAAAAAATCTGGACGACCAATTACTGCTTCTGCTTTATACAAACATGTTAAAGCCCAGATTGATAGAGGAAAAAATGCTGATTCTTTTGCGTCAGGGTAAAATATCGAAATGGTTCTCCGGTATTGGTCAAGAGGCCATATCAATTGGGGTCACCATGGCACTTCAAAAAGATGAATACATTTTGCCCATGCATAGAAATTTGGGTGTGTTTACTACACGTGATATCCCATTGCACCGATTATTTGGCCAGTGGCAAGGTAAAGCCAGTGGCTTTACAAAAGGAAGGGATCGATCGTTTCATTTTGGGACTCAAGAATATAATATTGTTGGAATGATTTCACATTTAGGCCCTCAACTTGGAGTTGCTGATGGTATTGCCTTGGCCAATGTGTTAAAAAACAAAAATCTAGTAACTGCTGTATTTACAGGAGAGGGTGGCACTAGTGAAGGTGATTTTCATGAAGCCTTAAATGTGGCTTCTGTTTGGCAACTGCCTGTCCTGTTTTGTATAGAAAACAATGGCTATGGATTATCTACACCAATCAATGAACAATATCATTGCAAAGATTTGGCCGATAGAGGCAAAGCTTATGGTATGGAAGCCTTTGTGTTGGATGGTAATAATATAATTGAAGTCTATACCAAAGTACAAAAACTCGCTGAAAGTATTAGAAAACGTCCTAGACCCATTTTATTGGAGTTCAAAACCTTTAGATTGAGAGGGCATGAAGAAGCTAGTGGAACAAAATACGTTCCTGAAAAATTGATGGCTGAATGGGAAGCTAAAGACCCCATTACAAATTTTAGAGCTTATTTGATTGAGAAAAAAATTCTATCAGAAGCTAAAAATGAAGCCATTTCCAATAAAATTAAAAAAGAAATTGATGATGCTTTGGAGTTGGCTTATGCTGAAGCACCTATTGTTGCCGATGAAAGTATAGAACTAAATGATGTCTATAAACCTTTTCAATATCAAGAAGTTAAACCTAAATCAGTTTTAAAAGAAATTCGATTGATTGATGCAATTTCTGATGGCTTGCGTCAGAGCATGCAAAAGCATAAGGACTTGGTCATCATGGGTCAGGACATTGCTGAATATGGTGGTGTTTTTAAAATCACGGAGGGTTTTGTCAAGGAATTTGGAACTGCCAGAGTTCGTAATACACCGATTTGTGAATCGGCGATTATTGAAGCAGCCATGGGTTTGTCCATAGCTGGAATCAAGTCTGTGGTTGAAATGCAATTTGCCGATTTTGTGACTTCTGGTTTTAACCCATTGGTCAATTATTTGGCAAAATCCAATTACCGTTGGAACCAGAATGCCGATGTCGTAGTACGAATGCCTTGTGGAGCAGGAGTAGGAGCTGGACCATTCCATTCACAGACCAACGAAGCATGGTTTACTAAAACACCTGGTTTAAAAGTCGTGTATCCTGCCTTTCCTTATGATGCCAAAGGTTTATTGGCTACAGCTATAAACGATCCCAATCCTGTGCTGTATTTTGAGCATAAAGCGTTGTATAGAAGTATCAGGCAAGAAGTTCCAACCGATTATTTTACCATTCCATTTGGTCAGGCTTCATTGTTAAAAGAAGGTCATCAGGTTACTGTTATCACTTATGGCGCAGGTGTGCACTGGGCTTTGGAAACCCTTGACAAGAATCCAGACATTAAAGCAGACCTGCTTGATTTAAGAACACTACAACCTTTGGATACTGAAGCTATTTATACTTCGGTTAAAAAAACAGGTCGTGCCATTATTTTACAGGAAGATTCTTTATTTGGAGGTATTGCCAGTGATATTTCGGCATTGCTAATGGAACACTGTTTTAAGCATTTGGATGCTCCCGTAAAACGTGTGGCGAGTATGGAAACTCCTATCCCGTTTGTCAACCAATTGGAAAACCAATATTTGGCCAAAGGAAAATTTGAAGAGGCTTTAAAGGAGTTACTGAATTATTAAAACAAATGCTTAAAATACCATACGAAGCATTAGTACGGTAGCGGTGGTATAGTCCATTTCTTCTGATTTTCCTCGCGGAAAAACACTTATTGATAATTGCAAAACAGAACAATAATTTAATATTAAAAAATTCTTTGGAGTTAATAATAAATCAAAAGAAAATGACAGATGAACATAATAAATTCATGAACATACTTTTGAGTCTATTATTCTGTCTTATTGGAGTTGGAGTATGGGGTCAAAATATAAACTTGAAAGTTATTGGTGATGCTGAAAAAGGTTTTGTTGTTGATATTTACAATGGCAGCCAATTAATGGTTCATGACACCGAAGAGTTTTCAATAAAAATAACAAATCTTGACCTAAGTGAAAATACCGAAATTCACTCGTGGAAGGGCTCAAAATGGACTGGAGATGAAAACAAAATAATCTTGACTGGGGAAACCTATCTCTCAAATTTCGACTTGAATTTATTTGTTAGTGTCACTTATCAGGTCATCAACCAAAATGTTATTAAAAAGAGCATTGAACTGTTTCAATCCGGGATGCCTACTTTATACTATACTTTGGATGAGACTTACA
>JBBKXS010000335.1:0-6994 GCA_037969605.1 Flavobacteriaceae bacterium | reverse complement strand
ATGTAGTGTTTAATGAGATCCAGAGCTTTTTTTAACAACGGTATTTTGATCGGGTTTCCGTTCTTTTGTCTTTTTGTAATAATCCAATTGCTACCATCAATTCCTTTTACAATATGGTTTTCAGTCAAATTCATAATATCAATATAACTTATTCCTGTGTAACAACTAAACACAAATAAATCCCTTACACGGTCAAGGCGCTTAATATCAAATTCAAAATTTTCCATATTTGAAAGTTCATTATCTGAAAGGAATTCTCTTTGTTTGTGCTCATAAACTGGCTTCCATCTTACAAATGGGTCTTTTACCATCCATTCCATATGAAAAGCCAAGGTTACAATTTTTCTCAATCTTTGGATATGCTTCATAATGGTATTTTGACTCATCGCTTTTGGATGACCAACTGGCCAATATGAAGAAAGATAGCATTCAAAATCACACAAAAATTTGTAATCTAACTCCTTTAAATAGATATCGGTTGTTTTCTTGGTTTGTTTCAAAAACTTGTTGAGGTAATTTTCCGTAACACCAAAATTTCTAATAGATCCCTTGGCAAGAGTATTTTTAATTTTCTTACTATGATATTCGATGAGGTTTATTAAAGATTTTGATTGTTCGCTTTCGCCTGTATAATTTGCCTTAATTAGTTGGGCAGTAATTAGAATTTCTTGAAATTTTAAATCCTGATAAATCTGGAATATTTGCGTGTATACCTGGTCAAGATATTGGTTGATTTGTTTAGAAGTTGCAGAATGTCCTTTGACACGCTTTTTAATTACATCCCATTGGTTAACATCGACCTTACGTTTTAAGCTTATGTTAACTCGTTTTTGATTAACTGTTACTCTTGCGTAGATTTCAGCTTCGTGATTTATTGCCCGTGAAGCATTAATCCAAAATAGGATTGAAAAAGTGTTTGATGTTTTCATAGTTGTACGCCTTTAAGATTAAACTTGTTTAAGACGAAAGTCAAATCAACTATGGTTTTGTTTTTGGTTCGCGGTCAACACTGTTGACCGCGATATTTTTTGTTGACCGCACAGCTACCATTTAATATCATATTATACCAAATTGTATGTACTATCAAAAATGACAAAACCTTGCAAATCATAGATTTTGCAAGGTTTTATAACTCCTTAGAGTTAATTTCGTGACCTCGACTGGATTCAAACCTGCAACCTCTTGAGCCGTAATCAAGTGCGCTATTCAGTTGCGCCACGAGGCCTTTAAAATGGGATGCAAATATACTCTTTTTATTAAAAAACAACCAAACAATTTATTTCAAAATTGTAAATCGTTATTTTTGGGATATGGTTATTGAACAGTTAAAACAACAATTCGGAGATGTGTTCGACGAACACCTTATCAACTCAATTTTAAAAGTCGGCCAAATCAAGCAATTTAAGAGAGATGATATTATCATTGACATCGATCAAGAACTTACTCATATTCCGTTATTAATACAAGGTAACATTAAGGTGTTAAGAGAAGATGCCAATGGTCATGAACTGTTGCTTTACACCCTTGAAACTGGAGATACCTGTGCCATGTCCTTAACCTGTTGTATGGCAAAATCCAAAAGCAAAATCAGAGCGATTACCGATAAGGATTCTACTATACTCATGATTCCCATAACTTATACGGTTGAATGGTTTCACAACAACGAAAGTTGGCGTAATTTTATATTGGAAAGTTATCAGATAAGATTTAACGAAATGCTCGAAACCATCGATACACTAGCGTTTATGAAAATGGACGAACGCCTTTATAAATATCTTATAGATAATGTTAAGCTTAATGCTTCACACAACATAACGATTACACACCAGAAAATTTCTGAAGATTTGCATACCTCAAGGGTTGTGGTTTCCCGACTCTTAAAACAGTTGGAAGATGAACAAAAAATCAAAATTGGCAGAAACAAAATTGAAGTAATGGATTTTTAAGTAACATTTATTACACAAACACTGGTAATCTAATTATAAATTTGCAGCAAAATTAATTATGGAATACATTTTACAGCCTTGGCCTTGGTTTGTTTCAGGTCCACTTATAGCATTGGTCATGTTTTTGTTGATATACTTTGGCAAAACCTTTGGCATGTCCTCAAATTTAAGAACCTTTTGTGCCATTGGTGGTGCTGGAAAAAAAGCAGAATTTTTTAACTTTAATTGGCGAGACCAAAAATGGAATCTTATCGTGGTTCTAGGTGCAGTTATTGGAGGTTTTATTGCTCATTTCTTTTTGTCCAATCCTATAAATATTAATTTAAACCCAGAAACCGTTGAAAATTTACAACAACTGGGTTTCAATAATGCTGGTAAATCGCTGCTTCCCCCCGAAATTTATGGTTGGGATTCAGTATTAAGTATCAAAGGATTTGCAATCTTAATTATTGGTGGCTTACTTGTTGGTTTTGGAACACGATATGCTGGAGGTTGTACTTCAGGTCATGCTATAACGGGTTTAAGCAGTTTGCAATTGCCATCCTTGATTGCGGTAATTGGTTTTTTTATGGGTGGTCTAATCATGGTTCACTTGTTGTTCCCATTAATTTTTTAAACTATTAAAATGAAATATCTAAAATTTTTATTGGTTGGAATTTTTTTCGGGATTGTATTGGTGAAATCGGAAGCCGTGTCCTGGTATCGCATTTATGAAATGTTTAGATTCGAATCGTTTCACATGTATGGTATTATTGGCAGTGCCGTAACAACTGGAATTATATTATTGTTGATCTCAAAAAAATTGAAACTAAAAAACACTGAAGGCACCCTAATACGAGTTCCACAAAAAGAAAAAAGTCTCACGCGTTATATCATTGGAGGTACTTTATTTGGCCTAGGTTGGGCCTTATCAGGCGCTTGTCCTGGCCCAATGTATATTCTGGTTGGAACTGGTGCCTTTTCGGTCTTGATTGTTATTTTGGCAGCTATATTGGGGACTTTCGTTTATGGTCTAATTAAAGACAAATTACCTCATTAATGGATGCGAATGAACTATTAGGTTATTTTGGCGCTTTAGTAGTAGGTTTGGTTTTAGGGCTTATTGGCGGCGGTGGTTCAATTTTAACAGTTCCACTTTTGGTTTATCTTTTGGGCTATAATCCTATTGTGGCCACCGCATATTCACTTTTTGTGGTAGGTTCGTCATCATTGGTTGGAACTATTCAAAAGCATAAGAAAAAGCTAGTGGATTTTAAAATAGGTCTTGCCTTTTCTTTCCCATCTTTTATAGCAGTTTATCTCAGTCGTAGATACTTGGTACCTAGCTTACCGGATACCCTTTTAAGTTTTGGAGATTTCACACTTACGAAAGAAATGGGAATCATGATCTTTTTTGCCATTGTGATGCTTTTGGCCTCCATTTCCATGATAAAGAACAAAAAGCCATCGTACAATATCCATAACAAACATCCTTATTACAAAACTTTTATTCAAGGAATAGTAATTGGTGTAATTACTGGAATTATTGGAGCTGGAGGTGGATTTTTATACGTTCCAGCTTTGGTGCTCTGGGCCAACCTGCCCATGAAAAAAGCCGTAGGAACTTCATTGGTGATTATCACAATAAATTCGTTAATTGGGTTTACAGGAGACCTGCATTCCATTGAGGTGGATTGGATTTTTCTATTATCGTTTTCATTTTTGACGATACTAGGAATCCTAATAGGAGGATTAATTTCAAAGTACATCTCCAACAAAAGCCTAAAAAAGGGATTTGGATGGTTTACATTGGTTATGGCTTTTTACATTATGTATAAAGAGCTTTCCTAGAAGAATGTAACAAATGTCACATATTAAAAATCAAAGGTTTTGTATCTTTGTTTTGATATTTTTTCAAATTAAATAAAAGACTATGAAGATTGAACAAATTTATACAGGGTGTTTAGCACATGGGGCTTATTATATTGAATCCAATGGTGAAGTTGCCATTGTAGATCCCTTACGTGAAACCCAAGCCTATGTTGATAAAGCCGATGCTGAACAAGCAAGAATTAAATATGTTTTTGAAACCCATTTTCATGCCGATTTTGTTTCTGGCCATGTGGATTTAGCCAAAAAAACAGGAGCTACAATTGTATATGGCCCAGGTGCCGAAACCAGCTATGCCATCCATTCTGCAAAAGATAATGAAGTATTTAAATTAGGACATATTACTATAAAAGCATTACATACACCAGGACATACCTTAGAATCCACAACCTATTTGCTCATTGATGAACATGGGAAAAACCATGCTATTTTTTCGGGTGACACCTTATTTTTGGGAGATGTTGGAAGACCCGATTTGGCCATAAAATCGGATTTGACAAAAGAAGATTTGGCAGCCATGTTATTCGATTCGTTGCGAAACAAAATCATGACCTTGGCCGATGATGTTATTGTGTACCCCGCTCATGGAGCAGGTTCAGCATGTGGAAAAAATTTAAGTAAGGAAACCGTGGGCACCATAGGCGATCAAAAGAAAACCAATTACGCTTTAAGAGCTGATATGACAAAGGAAGAATTTGTGAAGGAAGTTCTTGAAGGAATGCCACCACCTCCACAGTATTTTGCAAAAAACGCCATGCTTAACAAAACAGGTTATGATACTTTTGAAACGATTTTAAAAAATGGAAATACACCTTTGGATCCTGACGATTTTGAAGCCTTGGCGAATCATGAGGAAGCTTTGGTTTTGGATGTGAGATCTCAAAGTGATTTCGTTAAGGCACATATTCCTAATTCAATTTTTATAGGATTGAACGGTCAGTTTGCACCTTGGGTAGGGGCTTTGATTACCGATCTAAAACAACCCATCATTTTAGTGGTTCCTGAAGGCAAAAGCGAAGAAACGGTTACCCGCTTGTCCCGTGTAGGGTACGACAACACTTTAGGATATTTGAAAGGCGGTATTGATGCATGGAAAGCCGCTGGAAAAGATATCGAAACTGTGGAATCTATTTCTGCAAATGCTTTGGCAAAAAAGGCCGCCAAAGAAACATTACATATTTTGGATGTGAGAAAAGATGGTGAATATCAAAGTACACATCTTGAAAATGCACAGCACTTTGCTTTGGACTTCATTAACGAAAACATGAACGAATTAAGCAAGGATAACACCTATTATATCCATTGTGGTAGCGGCTATCGTTCGGTGATTGCAGCGTCAATTTTAAAAGCAAGAGGGTTTAATAAATTAGTGGATGTAGCTGGTGGATATGCGGCTCTTAAAAAAACAAATATCCCTATGACTAATTATGTTTGCCCTTCAACACTGAAGGTTTAAACAATTTCTGCGCTTAACCCTGCTTGTAAAAGCATAGTGCAGCATGGCTTCAATTCCTCATATTCGCCGGTTTTTACTGTACATTTTCCTTTATAGTGTACAATAATGGCGCATTGTTCGGCCTGTTCTGGAGCATGATCGCAAGCATGAATAAGGGTATCAATGACGTGGTCGAAGGTATTGACGTCATCGTTAAACAATACAATTTCGTTTTGCCTTAAGAGGTCTTCATCCAAAAGAACCTCTTCTGATGTTTTTTCTCTAGTACTCATATCTAAATTTTAAACTAATTTACAAATTTTAGGGCCACCCAATTATTTTCTTCAATGGTTTCCACCAATTTTAACAGATGCTTTTGGCATTCCTCTTCAATAGATGCAATATCATCTTTATAAAATCCACTTAAAAATAAGAATCCGTTTTTATTTAAACAACTGGCATATACATTAATATCATTTAGCAAAATATTTCGGTTAATATTTGCGATAATAATATCATAAGCTCTATTTTTTAATAAACTTGCATCTCCTTCCAATACCGTGATATGGTTACACACATTTCGCTCCACATTTTCTAGACTATTCAGATAGCACCAATTATCATAATCTATGGCATCTATGGGTTTTGCTCCTTTCATTTCGGTAAGAATGGCCAAAATACCCGTGCCACAGCCCATATCCAAAACTGATTTATTGGTAAACTCATTTTTTAAGATGTGTTGAATCATCATGCTAGTAGTTTCATGATGTCCCGTGCCAAAGCTCATTTTGGGCTCAATAACAATATCATAAACGGTATTGGGCTTTTCATGGAAGGGTGCACGCACTGAACAGATATCATCTACAATGATGGGACTGAAATTCTTTTCCCACTCCTCATTCCAATTAATTTGTTCAATCTCATCAAAGGTGTAGCTGATTTCAAACTCATCTGATTTCAATATTTGAATGTCCTCCAAAATATCCGCCTTCCAATCTGCTTTTTGAATATAGGCACTTAATCCATCTTCGTTTTCCACAAAGCTTTCAAAACCTACCTCACTCAACTCTGCAATTAAAATATCAGCCGTTGGTTGTAAAGGCTTTGTTTTAAAATTGTAACCTATATATACATTGGACATTTATGAAACCCTTTAAAACGCATTCACTATAGCAAAAAAATCTTCAGCCTTAAGTGACGCACCACCAATCAATCCCCCATCAACATCTGGTTTTGAAAAAATCTCTTTGGCATTGTCTGGTTTTACACTTCCACCATAAAGTATGGAAATCATATTGGCAATGTCGCTACTATATTTGTCAGCCAAGGTTTTACGAATAAAAGCATGCATATCTTGAGCTTGCTCAGGACTTGCGGTCTCACCTGTACCAATGGCCCAAACAGGCTCATATGCTAATACAATATTTGAGAAGGCAGACGCTTCCAAATGGAAAAGCGCGTTTTTGATTTGGGAAGCCACTACTAACTCTTCATTTCTCGCTTTTCTATCCGCAAGTTCTTCACCAAAGCAAAAAATAACGGTCATGTCATTAGCCAAGGCTGCATCCACTTTTTTTGCCAATAGATCATCGGTTTCCTTAAAATAAGCCCGTCGTTCACTATGTCCTAAAATAACCGTTTTAACCCCAATACTTTTAAGCATAGCGGCACTGATTTCGCCTGTGTATGCTCCGTTTTCAGCAAAGTGCATGTTCTGTGCAATCACCTTAATACTCGTTTCCCT
>JBBKXS010000334.1:0-8035 GCA_037969605.1 Flavobacteriaceae bacterium | reverse complement strand
AGTAGCAATGCAGATTCCATATGGTAGGGTAACTAGTTATGGAGCCATTGCCAAATACCTCGGAGCTGCTCGTAGTGCCAGAATGGTTGGTTATGCTATGAATTGCTGTCATGGTAAGGATATACCAGCACACAGGGTGGTCAATAGAAAAGGATTGCTTACGGGTAAACACCATTTTGATGGCACTAATTTAATGCAACAATTATTGGAAAGTGAAGGCATAAAAGTAGTTGACAATCAAATTCAAGGATTTGATAAAGTGTTTTGGGAACCTTCAAAAGAATTATAGTATGTCATACTAAACATCTAGCCCGACACAGGTTGGGTTTCAGAAACTTATCCTGTTATTTCCTAATTTCTCAAAAATTTACAAAAAGCATTAAATAAAAACTTCTATCATCAATCCACAGTCTTCAGGCATTATTATTATATTTGTACTTTAGAATGATTCTTAATAAATAGATTCCTGTTTTACAGGAAAAAAATATGAAGCTTAACAAACAAGACATATTAAAAGCACTGGAAACCATTTCTGCTCCTGGGGAAGGACAAAATATGATAGAAAGTAAAGCTGTTACCAATGTCATCACTTTTGGTGATGAGGTTATTGTGGATATAACTATTAAAAACCCAAGCCTTCAGGCCAAGAAGAAAACTGAAGTGGACATCATGAAAACCATTCATGATTTGGTCTATGAAAAAGCTAAAATCACGGTCAACGTAAAGGTTACTGCACCGGATAAACCAGTGGTAAATGTCATCAAAGGAAAGCCAATTGCTGGGATTCAAAATATTATTGCCGTAGCTTCTGGTAAGGGCGGAGTAGGTAAATCAACCATTACAGCTAATTTAGCAGTTACTTTAGCCAAAATGGGATTTAAAGTTGGGATTTTGGACGCTGATATATATGGTCCGTCAATACCAATAATGTTTGGTGTTGAAAATGAACATCCTTTAGCTGTAAACATAGATGGGAAATCTAAAATGAAACCCATTGAAAATTATGGTATAAAAATATTGTCAATTGGATTTTTCACGCAGCCCAACCAAGCTGTTGTCTGGCGAGGTCCTATGGCAGCTAAAGCATTAAACCAAATGATTTTTGATGCTCATTGGGGAGAATTGGATTTTATGCTAATTGACTTGCCACCGGGAACAGGTGATATTCATTTAAGCATTATGCAATCACTTCCAATAACAGGTGCTGTTATAGTGAGTACTCCTCAAAATGTTGCTTTGGCCGATGCAATAAAAGGAGTTGCAATGTTTCAGCAAGAAAGCATTAATGTGCCGGTTTTAGGAGTCATTGAAAATATGGCATACTTTATTCCAGAGGAGTTGCCCAATAATAAATATTATATTTTTGGTAAGGAAGGTGCAAAACATTTAGCAGAAGATTTAAAAATCCCTTTTTTAGGTGAAATTCCGTTAGTACAAAGTATTAGGGAAGCTGGTGATGTTGGTCATCCAGCGGCGTTGCAGACTGCCACTCCGTTAGAAAGGGCTTTTGAAAAGCTGACCCAAAATGTGGTTCAAGAATTGGTAAGGCGCAATGAGGATTTACCGCCAACTGAAGCAATAAAAATAACAACAATGGCTGGATGTGCAGCAGTTAAGAAATAGCATATGACCACAGAAGAAATTAGGCTTAATGTCGAAAAAGCATTGGATGAGATTCGCCCATATTTACAAACGGACGGGGGTGATATTTCATTACTATCAATTGAAAACGACAATTTGGTAAGAGTGAAATTGGAAGGTGCTTGTGTGGGTTGTAGCGTCAACCAAATGACACTTAAATCTGGTGTTGAAATGACCATAAAAAAATATGTGCCCCAAATAGAACAGGTAATTAATATTGAATGACTTAATTACTCTGAACAAGAGTATTCTTATTCACCATGCATCCACGCTTTCTTGGTTAATAGAAATTCCTCTGTTTCAACGTGATTGTCATCAGGTACACAACAATCTACTGGACAAACAGATGCACATTGGGGTTCATCATGAAATCCTTTACATTCTGTACACTTACCTGGTACAATGAAATAGAATTCATCTGAAATGGGCTCATTTACTGCATCTGCATCAACCTCACCTCCATTAGGAAGTTTAACAAGACCACTTAATTTAGTTTCATCGGAATAAGCCCAGTTATGATCTGGTTCATAAATTGCATTATTTGGACACTCGGCAACACAAGCATCACAATTTATACATTCATCTGTTATAATAATCGCCATAATTTAACTAATTTTAGAAAATGAATTTAAATAAAAGTAAATGTCATTTTGTATTACAAATGTGATAAAAGTCATATTTGGAATCAAAAAAAGAAATTATGTTTAAAACTCAAACAACAATAGATCCAATTATAAAGTTAGTTATTTTTTATAAATTATCTTAATATGGTTAATTCTCAAATAAAACTTCAGCCTGAAGTGCTCGAAGCTGTAATTATTAGATTTGTAGGAGATTCTGGTGACGGGATGCAATTAACGGGTACTCAATTTTCTGACACTTCGGCTATGTTTGGTAATGATATTGCAACATTTCCTAATTATCCTGCTGAAATTAGAGCCCCCCAAGGAAGCTTGTATGGTGTTTCAGGATTTCAAGTACATATTGGAAGTATCCAAATTAGTACCCCTGGCGATGAAGTTGATTTATTGGTTGCCATGAATCCGGCAGGTTTAAAAACAAACTTACATGCGGTAAAACCCGGACACACCGTTATAGTTGATACAGACGCCTTTACCAGAAAGAATTTGGAAAAAGCACAATATGAATCCAATCCATTGGAAGATGGCAGTTTGGCAAATTACAGAGTTATTGAGGTCGCAATGACTTCATTGACTAAAGAAGCCTTAAAAGACGTTGAAGGACTTGATAATAAAAGCATAACGCGAACTAAAAACATGTTTGCTTTGGGTATGGTCTATTGGATGTACAACCGTTCGCCCGAACATACCATTAAGTTTTTCGAAAGGAAATTTAAATCGACACCTAACATTATTGAAGCCAATACCAAAGTATTAAATACAGGATTATATTTTGCCGAAACATTGGAATTAATCCCAAATGCATATACTATTTCGCCAGCAAAAATGGTTCCGGGGACTTATAGAATTATTATGGGCAATACAGCAACTGCTTGGGGGTTTTTAGCTGCTGCAGAGAAAGCAGGCTTGGATTTGTTTTTAGGATCCTACCCAATTACGCCTGCATCCGATATACTCCATGAATTGGTAAAGCATAAACATTTTGGGGTAAAATCTATTCAGGCTGAAGATGAAATTGCTGGGATTACAGCGGCTATTGGAGCTTCTTTTGCAGGTCATTTAGGCATTACAACAACGTCTGGCCCTGGTTTGGCTCTCAAGGGCGAAGCTATTGGTCTTGCCATGACTATTGAATTGCCATTGGTTGTTGTTAATGTGCAACGTGGAGGACCTTCTACAGGCTTACCTACCAAAACTGAACAATCCGATTTGCTACAGGCACTCTATGGCAGAAACGGTGAAAGCCCTGTTATTGTTATTGCAGCAAGTACTCCGGCAAATTGTTTTGATTTTGCCTATCAAGCTGCAAAACTCACTTTGGAACACATGACCCCTGTTATTTTATTGTCAGATGGATATATTGCCAGTGGTTCAGCACCTTGGAAAATTAAATCGGTAAATGATATGCCAGAAATAAAGAACAATATTATCAGTCAAGCTCATGAAGATTGGCATCCTTATGTAAGAAATGAAGATTCTTTGGCTCGAAACTGGGCTATTCCTGGGACGCCTGGTTTGGAACATCGAGTAGGTGGACTTGAAAAAGATAGAAGCAGTGGCAATGTGTCATATATTCCAGAAAATCACGAGTATATGACCAAGATACGAGCGGAAAAAATTAAGCGTGTTCAAAATTATATTCCTGAATTGACCACCGAATTCGCCAGTAAAGGTGATTTATTGGTCGTTGGTTGGGGTGGTACTTATGGTTCGTTGCATTCTGCGGTTAAACAAATGACTGAACAAGGGATTAAAACTATTGGATATGCCCATTTCAATTATATAAATCCACTTCCAAAAAACACCGAAACGGTTTTAAAACAATTCAAAAAAATCGTGGTGTGTGAATTGAATTCAGGACAATTTGCCAAAGTTTTAAAAATGAATTTTGATGGTTTGGTGGTAACTCAATTTAATAAAATACAAGGGTTACCTTTTGGGAATCATGAATTGGTAGAAAAGTTTAAACAATTATTGAAATAATATGGAAACAACAGTTGAAAAAAAATACACGTATAAAGATTTTGAAAGTGATCAGGAAATAAGATGGTGTCCAGGTTGTGACGACTATGTTATTTTAAAGGCCATGCAAAAGGCCTTACCTGAAATGGGAATTAAGAGGGAAGATGTCGTTTTTATTTCTGGGATTGGGTGTTCTTCCCGCTTCCCATATTATATGAATACCTATGGAATGCACAGTATTCATGGTAGGGCACCGGCCATTGCAACCGGTGTAAAACTGGCTAATCCCAATTTAAGCGTGTGGGTTATTACTGGGGATGGGGATTCTATGGCCATAGGCGGAAATCATTTTATTCATGTATTGCGAAGAAATATTGATTTAAATATTATCCTATTCAACAACGAAATATATGGGTTGACGAAGGGGCAATTTTCACCTACATCATTAGTGGGCCAAAAAACGAAATCATCTCCTTACGGGAATACTCAACCACCATTCTCCCCAGGAGAGTTGGCATTAGGTGCCCAAGCTCGTTTTTTTGCTAGGGTTGGAGGGAATACCCCAAAGGAAATGGCCCAACTTTTCATCGATTCTGTAAAATTCAAGGGGACTTCTTTAATTGAAGTCTTACAAAATTGTCCTATTTTCAACGATGGCTGCTTTGATGAATTTACCAACAAAGCTGTACGAGAAGACAAACAGTTGTTTGTGGAGCATGGAAAACCAATGATTTTTGGTAAAGAACGCGACAAAGGTTTGGTGCTGAACGGACTAAAACTAGAAGTGGTTACCATAGGTGAGAACGGTATTGAACAAGAAGATCTTTTGGTACACAATGCCAAAGAACAAGACCCTACCTTACATCAAATGCTGGTGCGTTTGCGATATCCTTTGGTAACAGGAATTATTAGGAGTTTTGAGGATGAGACCTTTGGGGAACGAGAAGAGGCTCTAGCAGTTAAAGTTAAGGCGAATTCAAAATTCACTAAAGTAGACGATCTATTCTTTTCAGGAGATATATATCAAGTTTATTAAATTAAAAAGTCATTATGGGTTCAGAAGCCATTATCGTATTTTTTATTGCCGGGGTTGTCATGGTTGCAGGATCCAATTTTCTATCAAATTTGATCTCGCCCAAATCTGATAATCTTCAAAAACGTGAACCTTATGAAAGCGGGATGGTGACAAAAGGAGCAACTTGGGTACAGTTCAAAGTGGGTTATTATTTGTTTGCCATTCTCTTTTTAATATTTGATGTAGAGGTCGCATTTTTAGTTCCTTGGGCTGTGGTGTTTAAGGATATTGGAGGAATTGCATTTATAGAAATCCTGATTTTTTTGGTTATATTAGGATTGGGTTTAATGTATGCATGGAAGAAAGGAGCGTTAAAATGGGAGTAGACAACACCTATAAAACCCCTGATGATTTCCCAGGAAAAGTAATTCCTGCAGGAAACGGGGCCAATGTTGTTGTAACTTCATTGGACAAGATTATCAATTGGGGTCGGGCTAACTCGCTTTGGTCCTTATATTTTGGCACCAGTTGCTGCGCCATAGAAATGATGCAAACAGGAGCTGCACGACATGATTATTCCAGATTTGGTTTTGAAGTCGCCAGAACATCTCCAAGGCAAGCCGATTTGATTATTATTGCAGGTACTATTGTTAATAAAATGGCACCGGTTTTACGACGACTTTACGACCAGATGGCAGTACCAAAATATGTTATTGCCATGGGGGCCTGTGCAATTTCAGGAGGTCCATTTTTTTATAACACCTACTCCGTAGTTAAAGGTGCCGACCATGTTATTCCAGTAGATGTGTATGTTCCTGGATGCCCACCAAGACCAGAAGCACTGCTCGAAGGTATGCTTATGCTTCAAGATAAAATACGAACTGAAAGTAAGAAGGAAAAAATAAATCCTATTGAAGGATTCGACGAAGGTTTATACAATAAAGAATGACAAAAGATACATTACAACGTTTAATTGGGAGCTGGTTTCCAAATCCAGAAGCCAAAAAGGAATCTGAAATTAATGAGAAACTTGATAACGTTGAAATTTCAGAAGAACCTCTCGAAGCCTCAAAACCAAACAATCCTAGCCTGTTGGAATTTACCGAAGAGGAATCTCAATTCTTAAATGTTTTGGTTCAACCTGCCCAACTTTATGCCTTAATGTACCAATTAAAGGATAATGAACAAACGAAATTTGATTATTTGTTTTGTTTAAGTGGTGTTGATTGGGGAGAAGAACTAGGGGTCGTTTACCATTTGGAATCTACGGTGCATAGACATAGTATGGTGGTTAAAGTTAAAACCGCTGACAGGGAAA
Organism: Flavobacteriaceae bacterium; assembly: GCA_037969605.1. Classification (GTDB taxonomy): domain Bacteria; phylum Bacteroidota; class Bacteroidia; order Flavobacteriales; family Flavobacteriaceae; genus Geojedonia. The sequence continues at coordinate 1,458 of JBBKXS010000334.1, read as the reverse complement.
ACCCTAACCTGGATTCCGTTTGTGATATCTGGAGAACTGCAGAATTTCATGAACGCGAAGTATTTGATTTCTTCGGAATAAAATTCAATAATCATCCTAATTTAAAACGCCTTTTTTTAACTGAAAACTGGGAAGGTTTCCCTTTGCGGAAGGATTATGTTGATGAAGTTAATATGATTATCAAATAAAAAAATGACGGAAGCCACAACAAAAGATAAAGATTTTAAATCGGAGGTGTACCAAATCAATATGGGACCCCAGCATCCTGCAACGCACGGAGTTTTAAATCTTCTGTTGACCATTGATGGCGAAATCATTAAAAAAGTCGAACCCGACTTGGGATATATTCATCGTTCTATAGAAAAAATGTGCGAGCGAGACAGCTATCAGCAAATTGTTCATTTAACAGACAGGATGGATTATTTGTCTTCAAACATTAATAACGAAGCGGTATGCCTAACCGTCGAAAATGCCCTGCAACTTGAAATTCCAGAACGTGTAAAAGTAATTAGAACCATTATAGGCGAGCTTACCCGGATTTCTTCCCACTGTTTATGGTGGGGCGTTATGGGAATGGACGTGGGGGCATTATCTACTTTTTTCTATGGTTTTAGGGATCGTGAAATGATTAACGATATTTTTGAGGAAACCTGTGGGGCACGATTAACCATGAACTACAATGTTCCTGGAGGATTGATGCTCGATATTCATCCGAATTTTGTAAAACGGGTCAAGAAATTTGTAAAACACTTTAAAACCAAAATTCCTGAATATGATGAACTATTAACCGAGAATGTCATCTTTCAAAAAAGAACAAAAGGCGTTGGAATTTTATCAAGAGAAGACGCCATATCCTTTGGAACATCTGGACCAGTGGCACGTGCTTCTGGTTATTCTTGCGATGTTAGAAAATACCATCCTTACTCTGCCTTGGATAGGGTAACGTTTAAGGAAGCGTTGAAAACAGAAGGCGATACCTTTGCAAGATATCAGGTTCGTATTATGGAATTATGGGAATCCTTATCCATCATAGAACAACTCATTGATAATATTCCCGAAGGCGAGCATCGAGTTAAAACAAATGCTGTGATTAAATTACCAAAGGGTGAATTTTACCAAAAAGTGGAAACAGCGAGAGGAGAGCTTGGTGTTTATATCATAAGTACAGGAACAAAAAGCCCATACCGATTGAAGTTTCGTTCACCGGGATTTTCAAATCTTTCAGCTTTAAACCATATGGCTGTTGGAGGAAAGATTGCAGATTTAGTAGCAACAATGGCAACCATTGACTTGGTAATTCCTGATATTGATCGATAAGATAAAACTGATGGGTATGGCAGAACCGACATTAAGTATATTGGAAATGATTTTGATGGCTCTGGCTTATTTAGGATTCTTCGCTGTTGCGGGCTTATTTTTGGTCTTAATGGAACGTCGAGTAGCAGCATGGTTTCAATT
>JBBKXS010000333.1:0-4414 GCA_037969605.1 Flavobacteriaceae bacterium | reverse complement strand
TCTTTCTGTTTATATATCTAATTTAATGAATAACAAACTTAAGCCGTGTATAATTCATTGATAGTACTCTCCTACTTACGAAAATTGCTGCGCCAGTTCGCTTCGCGCGTGTTTATTCGGTTTGTATTTGCTAAATTAGGTGCTTAAAACACGTAACTAATCTTATAAAAAACCTTAGCAATAATTAGTCTAAAAATATGAATCTACTCAAAACCAAAAGAATTGAATCTCTAGATATACTTAAAGGTTTGGTTATTATATTTATGGCGTTGGATCATACACGCGACTATTTTCATATAGACTCATTTGTCTTTGACCCAGCTGATCCTGAAAAAAGTAATCTGATCTTGTTCTTCACCCGATGGATCACACACTATTGTGCACCTGCTTTTAGTTTTCTGGCTGGAATCTCTGCTTTTTTAGTTGGTAGAAGAAAATCTAAACCCGAGCTGACTTCATTCCTTTTAAAAAGAGGAATCTGGTTAATATTCATAGAGCTCTTCGTTGTTTATTTTGGGTGGAGCTTTAATATCCATTTTAACCATTTTGGGTTGTTGGTGATATGGTCGTTAGGAATTAGTATGATTTTTCTTGCAGCTATCATACACCTTTCGATGAAAAATATTCTCATACTGAGTGTAGTCATCATTTTTGGACATAATTTACTAGACAACATTCATTTTGACCAGAATATGCTTTGGTCAATCTTGCATGAGCGTGGTAATTTCACTCTATTTGATAGCATTAAAATACGTGTGACTTACCCCATTATTCCATGGATAGGTGTCATGTCATTAGGTTATTATTTTGGGAAATTCTATAATAAGGATGTAACACCTGAATACCGACAGAAACTATTTACTAAAATTGGCTTGGCTTGTATTGCAGGATTTCTGATTTTACGTGGCATTAACCTGTATGGCAATTCTGACCCATGGATAGCTTTTGACACTTTTTCACAGACTGACCCGTCCTGAATAAAGGCTACATAATTTTAAACATTATGTATAAAAATGACAAAGTTATCAGACGGTATTCAGAACCTTTTAAACTGAAAATTCTGGACGAAATTACAACGGGTAAACTGAACAAGAACCAACTGGGGAAACTTTATGGTATTGCTCCTACCACCATTAATGAATGGATCAGGAAGTACAACCGTAAAGACCTTATGAACACCAGAGTAAAAGTGGAAACAAAAGACGAGATAACTCGAATTAAGGAACTGCAAAAAGAGATTGAACAGCTTAAAAAAACAATGGAAAATGGGGATATCATCAGTGTAAAGGCCGAGGAACCTTTGCTACACGGTGGCGAAGACAGCCGCTGGGATTTTAGGGTTACCATTGTTTGGAAAAATGCCGAACTGGGCGTAGGAAAAGAAGATCCCACGCTTCGGTATAAAAAGCAACTTTATCCTGATAACGCTAAACTAGATCAAGATGAACAATATCGCTTTTCCCTTTTAATTGCCCATTAGGATCTAATTATTGAAAATGTGACTTTGGATCAGTAATTATAATAGTAATGATAAAACCAGCAGAAATTGAAAAAATTCCTTTAAGCGCAGGGGTATTTCGCGGGACCTACCGCATCACATCCATTGATCTGTTGCGTGGCATTGTCATGATCATCATGGCGCTGGATCATGTGCGGGATTATTTTCATGCAGATTCCATGCGCTTTGAACCCGAAGATTTTTCACAAACCAATACACTTTTGTTTTTCACCCGCTGGATCACTCATTTTTGTGCACCTGTATTTGTTCTACTTGCAGGCACTTCTGCTTTTCTTTCGGGGCAACGAAAAACTAAAAAAGAACTTTCGGTGTTTTTATTGAAGCGAGGTTTATGGTTGCTTATTCTGGAAGTAACCCTTGTAAGTTTTGCATGGTCATTTAATATAAAGTTACTTTTTACGGGCTTGCAGGTAATATGGGCATTGGGCATAAGCATGATCGCTTTGGCTGCTTTGATCCATCTTCCCAAAAAAATTATACTTGCCGTGGGAATTATCATAGTAGCTGGACATAACTTATTAGACAATATTCACTTTGATAGTTTTGCTTGGGCAGCTCTGCATGAAGCAAAAATTTTTCATCTCAATGATAGCCATTTGTTAAGAGTTACCTATCCGGTTTTGCCATGGATAGGCATTATGGCATTAGGGTATTGTTTTGGAACAATTTATACAACAGCCTTTAACATTCAGAAAAGAAAAAAATGGCTGTTATCATTGGGTATTGGTGGCATTACATTATTCATTGTAATTAGGGCAATTAATTTTTATGGGGATCCCTTCCCCTGGACGGTACAAAATTCTGCAACATTTACTTTTTTATCATTTCTCAACGTTCACAAATATCCTCCATCTTTATTATATACATTGATGACATTGGGGCCAGCCATGCTTTTCCTTGCATTTACGGAGAAGATAAGAAGCCGTTTCGCACAACAAATTATCCATATAGGACGGGTGCCCATGTTCTACTACATATTGCACCTTTATCTTATTCACTTGATTGCTGTGTTTGCTGCAGAATTTTCAGGTTACGACTGGACCGATATGTTATTGCGTCACAGGCCCTGGCTCGACGCCGAGTTAAAAGGATATGGATTTTCTCTGGGCATAACGTACCTCGTATGGATAGGGGTTGTTTTATTATTGTATCCCCTGTGTAAACGGTATGACAAATACAAAACGAAAAATAAGGAAAAATGGTGGTTGAGTTATCTATAAGCCTAAAATGAATTGATATAGAAAATATGGTACACAAAAAAAATCAGGAGGTACAAGTTCCAAAAAGAGAACTGAAGAAAATAATCGAAAGTGCATTTGATATGGCGTACCAGTTGTAAGGGTTAACGGAGGAGGAAATTAAAATTGTGGAAAGCGGATAAACCTAGACGTCCTTTTGGGGAGGTAAAAAAGAACGGAGTAACTGGATTAGAAAAAGTTAGTATTTCTACTAAAAATAAAATGGATGAACTAGAATTCTTTCTGACTCTGCAATTTGATTCTCTTGATGCTGTTAAGTCTTTTGCTGGAGAAAATTATAAACAAGCCTATATTCCTGAAAATGCAAAGCGTGTATTAAAAAGATATGATAAGACCGCTGAACATTATGAATTAAAAGCAGAATTGATTCTCTGACTAACAACCAAAACTGTAGCCAACAACATGTGAAGTTCATGGCGTCTGATTTTCTTATAGGAAAGTCCTTGCACTTTTACTATCTTCGATTTACGGCGGAAAATCCTTACACCTGCCTGTGGGCAGACAGGGATTTTGCTAACGAAACCAGACAAAATAGGTTGGCAATAATTAGACGCGAAATAACATTGTGAAATTTTAGATAATACAGAAAATGGAGAAATATAAAGACCTATATAAATGGATGATTATCCCTATGGTGCTTATGCAATTTGGTATTTTCAAAGACTATTGGGGAGATTTTTTCGAGAATGCTTGGTCTGTTCATATACATTATTGGACGGGTACTGTATGGTATCTCTATTTGATTATTCAGCCTTACTTTGCTACTCATGGCAAGATGGATAAACATCGTACTAATGGTATTATTGGAATGTTCTTGGCCGGTGGCGTTTGTATAACAGCCTTTAGTATGTTGCATAGAGATCTTGTGACAACACAAAATGCCTTGCAAATGCCAGATAGGTTTGGTCCTTTTGAACCTTGGTTTTTCTTTGGTGTTGCTGCAGTTGAAATTCCAATGATAATAGCCTTTGGATTTGCTGTGATAAAAAGTATACTTAATAGAAAACGTTTGGAAGATCACGCATGGTGGTTAATATCTACCGTATTTATAATCATGATGCCTGCTTTGGGTCGAGGAATTCAAAATATTTATGTCGGTATGAATATTAGTGATTGGCCAAATATTAATATTATGTCACCTATATATTTGACTCAATTTATTATTATTAGCTTGGTTTTACTTACAGCTTGGAAATATGGAAAACTAAAACATCCAGGAACCTATCTTGCTGTGGGAGTGAATATATATACCTGCTTTTTGGAGCCAATTGGAAAATCGGAAGTTGTTCAGACTTTTTTAGAAACCGTTATAAAAGGGTAATTTAAAATAAAAAACTATAGCCAACAATGCTATTATCCATTGCTACGAATTTTCATAGCAGAAATTTACGTTGCCAGTTCGATTTGCTCGTGTCTATTCGGATTGTATTTGCTAAATTAGATGCTTAAAAACCTAAGTATTATACCAACCGTTAGCCTTCAATATGACCAATCAATAACCCATGATTAAATTCTTTCGCAAAATCCGTCAAAATATGATAAAAGAAAATAAAGTGAGTAAATATCTCCTATATGCTATTGGGGAAATTCTTCTCGTAGTAATTGGGATTTTGATTGCTCTACAGGTAAATAATTG
>JBBKXS010000332.1:0-3441 GCA_037969605.1 Flavobacteriaceae bacterium | reverse complement strand
TTTTTTCATATTAATCTCCATGAATATTGGGTTGGTTTTTACGTTATATTGATATAGAATTTTGACATAAAATAATTCTGTATTATGAAGTTACAGACATGATATATTTTTTTGGCGTGGTGCCATATTTCTTTTTAAATGCCGAAATAAAATGACTCGAAGTGCTATAACCTACTTTTAGGCCCACTTCATTAACGTTATGTTCTCCAGATTCCAGTAGTTTTCTGGCAATTTCCATTTTGTAATCAAACAAAAAGCTAAACACAGAATCTCCATAAATTTGCTTAAATCCTTCTTTAAGCTTTTTTATATTTAATCCAATCTCATCCGACAGTTCATGTAAACTTGGGGGTTCGGCCATTCTTGAAATCACAATGTCTTTTGCTTTTCTAATCTTAATAACGTTGGCTTCATCAACTAGAAAAGGGCATTGTTCAATATTGGTGTCCTTACTTCGGTTAAAATATAAACTTAAGAGCTCATAAGCTTTTCCTCTAAAATATAAACTCTTAATCGATGAATTAAGATTATAGTTTATCAATTGATTAAGTACTATTGCCATTGATGGTGTAATAGTCCCCTCCTTATAATATTTCTTATCCTTGTTATCATCGCTTAAAAACGTAATATAATCTGCTTCCGTAGAAAATAGACCATGAAATTTTTGAATGGAAATCAAAATAGAAACCAGCCAAGAGTTGGGATTGATTGCCAGATTTATGGGCAAATCTTGCTGAGGATTATAAAGTAAAAGTGAATGTTCTTCATTCATGTCTAATTTATAACGGCCTTCATTAAAAATAAATGTACAAGATCCCTTGACGCAAAAATGAAATTGAATAAAACTGCTGTCTATCTTACGTTCAACACTTTCAATAAAGCTATTGTTGTTTTGGTAAGTTAAGATATAGAATCCTTTATCAATAATGGTTTCCAAAAAGGAACCTTTAGCGATATTTTTTACGTCATTTTGAAGATCTTCAGAATCGTTTCTATTTATATTCATTCTAAACAAATTTGTTGAAATTCCTTTATTTCACTGCAAAAATATGACAATTATAATTTTATTGCTAAAAAATAATTCAAAAACCCTGAAACGACAATAAAAGTTCTTTTAGCGATGTTTTTATTTATAATACATCTCTATTTTTGTTTTTTGAATTTCAAATCCTGATATGGAACATTATCAAACATTAAAGGGTAAAACATTTTATGCTATTGGGTTAAGCTATAAAAAAGCTGATGCTGAAATTAGAGGACATTTTAGTTTGGATGGACCTTCTACTTTAACATTGCTTAATCAAGCCAAAGCTGCCGGAATTGACGGCTTAATTGCTACTTCAACCTGTAACAGAACCGAATTATATGGTTTTGCAGAACATCCTTATCAGCTTATAAAATTATTGTGCGACAACACTAAAGGGACTGTTGAAGAATTTCAGGACGTGGCCTATATCTATAAAAGCAAGGAGGCTGTTAATCACCTTTTTAATGTTGGCTGCGGTTTGGATAGTCAGATTTTAGGTGATTTTGAAATTATTAGCCAATTAAAGATAAGTGCTAAAACGTCAAAAAAACATAGCGTATTAAATACGTATTTAGAACGTCTGATAAATGCTGTGATTCAGGCCAGTAAACGAATTAAGACTGAAACCGAAATATCCTCTGGTGCTACATCCGTTTCTTTTGCTTCTGTTCAGTATATTTTGAATAACGCAAAAGATGTTTCCAATAAAAATATTTTACTTTTTGGAACCGGTAAAATAGGCAGAAATACCTGTGAGAATTTAATAAAACACACTAAAAACAATCATATTACATTAATAAACCGAACAAAGGGCAAAGCAGAAAAAATTGCAGGAAAATTTAATTTGACCGTGAAAGACTATGGTAATCTACAAGAGGAAATTAATAATACCGATGTTTTGGTGGTCGCTACCAGTGCTCAAAACCCAACTATTGACAAAAGCCTAATACAAAATAAAAAGGAATTGTTGGTTTTAGATTTATCCATTCCTAAAAACGTTCATGAAAACGTGCGCGATTTAAGTAATGTGACCTTGATCCATCTAGATCAATTATCTCAAATTACCGATATGACTTTGGAGAAAAGAAAAGACCATATCCCTTTGGCCAAAGCAATAATCGAAGATGTCAAAGCTGAATTTTTTAGTTGGTTGAACAACCGAAAATATGCGCCTACTATTAAAGCATTAAAGCATAAATTAAACGATTTTAAAAAAGCTGAATTAGATAACCAAAGAAAAAAAATGTCCAATTTTAACGAAGAGCAGGCAGAAATAATCAGCAATAATATCATTCAAAAAATCACCAACCACTTTGCCCATCATCTAAAAGAAGACCAAAATTCAACCAGTGAAAGCCTTGACCTTATTAAAAAAGTATTTCAATTAGAGCCTTTAAAAGATGCCTAAACTTATACGCATTGGAACTCGCGATAGTGAACTGGCATTATGGCAAGCCAAAGCAGTGCAGCAACAGTTAGAACATTTGGGCTATAAAACCCAGCTCATTCCTTTAAAATCTGAAGGTGATATTGTTCTTAACAAGCCCATTTATGAAATGGGTATCTCTGGTGTTTTTACAAAAATTCTTGATGACGCACTTTTAAATAACAACATAGATATTGCCGTACATTCCTTAAAGGATGTCCCAACGGCATTACCAAAAGGTATCGTTCAGGCTGCTGTTTTAAAAAGAGGTAACGTGAAAGATGTTTTGGTGTTTAAAAACAACGAGGAATTTTTATCTCAAAAAGATGCCATTATTGCCACTGGAAGTTTACGTAGGAGAGCGCAATGGTTAAACAGGTACCCTACACATACCTTGGTGGAATTACGAGGCAACGTCAATACGCGATTACAAAAACTTATAGATAACGATTGGAATGGGGCAATTTTTGCAGCAGCTGGTTTGGGCCGAATTGGGTTGACTCCAGACGAGACTATACCGTTAGATTGGATGGTTCCTGCACCAGCACAAGGTGCTGTTGTAATTACTGCTTTAGATGAAGATGATGAAACCAGGGCAATTTGTGCAGAAATAAACCATGAGGAAACTGAAATTTGTACAACCATAGAACGCCAATTTTTGAGACTCCTTGAAGGTGGTTGTTCGGCACCAATAGGAGCCTTGACATATATTAAAGATGAGGAAGTCCATTTTCATGGAGTACTTTTAAGTTTGGATGGGACAAAAAAGATTGAGGTCAAACGATTTGAAGCCTTAGGGCGTCATCACCAAATTGCTAAATATTGTGCCGATTTTATTAAAATAAGCATCAATAGGATTCCTCTAACTCTTTTAAAGTCTAAAATTGAAAATGTCATCATTACCAGTCAGAATGCTGTCGAGTCCATCATAACCACTTGCCCAAAAGCAGACCTTCAATTTAAAAACATATATTGTGTTGGTAGACGA
>JBBKXS010000331.1:0-2995 GCA_037969605.1 Flavobacteriaceae bacterium | reverse complement strand
GACGTGCTGGAAGGGCTTGTTTTTTGGAGGCTTATAGCACTCGAACGGGGTCTTGTGGTAGCGGCGCCATTTGATGAAAACTACGTTTCAAAATGAACTTAATAAAAACTTGTTTTAATACCGTTCTTAATTATTTGCTTTTTCTATTCTAGATTATCCAAAATGAAAACGGAATCCTACCTTAATTTTTGAAGAATTCCGCTGCTGTTGATAATGAAATTTTTTATGTTTTTATTCTTATTTACCAGTGATTAGGTCATTTAAGGATTCAACATTGTTTTTCTTAAGATATGTGTCTAAATGCATATCACTTCTTACACCCAAATCAATGCCATAGTTTTTTTCAATGGTTCCAATATGGGTATCGCCCCTTTTTTGGCGTAATTGCCCGTCAGAATTTCTTCCTCTTTGTCCCTTCATACCAGGAGCGTCATTTTTAATTGACATAACTATATTTTTTAAATTACGATAACAAGCTACGGAATTATTCCCTTTTATCATGGAATATTTACAAAAGTTACAAACTAAGTTGTTAACGGCTAATGGGTTATTCGAAATTGCAAACGGTTTTGTATGAACTCGCCGAAGGCAATGCGATGAAGGTGGTGCTGGTTGGGTAAGCCAACACCCCAACTGACATAAGTGTACCAACACAAGTTCTCGATACATTGCTACAGTTAATCGTTCAAAAATACTGTTGCAACTTATATATTGCTTGAATAACAAATATTTTATTTACTTTAAAGAAAATAACCAAACGTCACCCTTTAGATTTATTATAGGCATGCTTCAAATAGCAATAAAGTTAAAACCTTTATTTTTTATATTTGAGCACCAACCAATTGAGCAATATGAAGACACTATTAATCCTTTCTGTACTTTTTTATGGGCTTTTTGCTGTAGCTCAAGACAATAGAAGTTTTGACGGCACAGCCAATAATACGGTGCATCCCAATTGGGGTGCAGCAGATAACCCATTTAGAAATTATGTGAGCAATGGCTTTTCCGATTTAATTAGTGAACCTGGTGGCGAGAGTCGAGAAAATCCTAGACTTATAAGTAATGCCTTGGCGAGTCAAACGGCCTTTATTCCTAATGAACTGGGCCTTAGTGATTTTGTATGGGGCTGGGGACAATTTATAGACCATGACATCAACCTTAACGATGATAATAGTTCAGAACCTCATAACATACCTGTACCCAATTGTGATGTTATGTTTGATCCTTTATGCTCTGGTGATGTCGAAATTAGAATGTTCAGATCCTTATCTGACCCTACAACGGGTACATCTATAGCGAATCCACGCAAACACATAAACAACATAACAAGCTATATTGATGGCTCGGGCGTATACGGCAGTACCGAAGCAAGAGCTAATTGGCTACGGACTCACGTAGATGGCAAATTGAAAATGTCGAGTGGTAACTTATTGCCATGGAATACCATTGATGGTGAAAAAGGTAGTGCCATTGATGCGAGTGCCCCATTTATGGTATTGGATGGGTTTCCACTACCTGAAAAATATTTTGTGGGTGGAGATATTAGAGTTAACGAACAACCTGGTCTAACATCTTTTCATACGCTTTGGATGCGTGAACACAATCGATTATGCGACGAATTAAAAATTGATAACCCAACATGGACGGATGAAGACATTTTTCAACGTGCACGAAAAATTGTAGGTGCTCTTATTGAAGTGGTAACCTATGAAGAATTCCTTCCTGCAATTGGGGTTAACTTAGATGCTTATGCGGGTTATGACAATACTGTAGAAGCTTCGGTATTAAATGTGTTTTCGGCAGCTGCGTATCGCTTTGGTCATACCATGGTAAATGGCCGTTTGGTGCGTTATGAAGAAAATGGCAATGACTGGTCATTTGGAGCGGTCGACTTAAGAGATGCTTTTTTTAATCCTAACTTTGTGATGGATGAAGGTGGTATAGCACCCTTTTTTAGGGGATTGGCAGCGCAAGAGCATCAGATGGTAGATCCCCTTATTATGGATGATATTCGAAATTTTCTTTTTGGTCCACCCGGAGCCGGGGGCCTTGACCTGCTATCTATTAATATCGCACGGGGTCGTGAACGAGGATTGCCTGATTATAATACCATAAGACAAGACTTACAGCTTACTGCGCATCCTGATTTTACAAGCTTAACCTCCAATACCACCTTAAGTACAGCCCTATTTAATGTGTATGGCGATATCAATACTGTAGATCCTTGGATAGGATTTATGAGTGAAGACCATCAAGCCAACTCCATTATAGGTGAAGGTTTGGGGGCAATTTTAAAATTACAGTTTGGTTTTATTAGAGATGGTGATCGATTTTACTATGAAAATGATCCTGCCTTTTCTGCGAGCGAAATCAATGCTCTAAAAAACACCAAATTATCTGAAATTATATTGCGCAATACTGAAATTGAACTGCTTCAAGACAATGTTTTTATTGCCGTACCTAGGAATGCTTTGGCCGTGGAATTATTTCCGTTTCCGGAAATCAAAACGATCTCACTTAAAGCCTATCCAAATCCTATTCAAAAATATTTTACTTTAAAAATTGAAACCAGCAGATCGGTCAATGCCACACTTCGTATTATGGACGTAAATGCAAAATTAATATCCGAAGAAAAAGTTTCCCTTTCAAAAGGCAGCAATAAACTAAACTTCGAACTTAGTGATCAATTGGCAAATGGCTTATATGTGATCTCACTCACATCAGACCATGGCCAAGGCCAACTCAAAGTTATTAAACAACATTAAGTAACAGCACAAGTTCTCGACCCTTCGACTGCGCTCAGGACAGGTCACTCGAACTTACAGTTGTTTGGTAAAGCTTCAATTGAAGTGACATCAAAGTGAAAAATCGTGTCACATCGAGTGGTTTTATGGATTGCAAAGCCATAAAATTGTATCGAGAAGTCTATCTAAATAAAGAATAGAACTATAGTTCTCGACCCTTCGACTGCGCTCAGGACAAGTCACTCCTTTAG
>JBBKXS010000330.1:0-2734 GCA_037969605.1 Flavobacteriaceae bacterium | reverse complement strand
ATATAAACCACATCACCGTGACAGTCTTCCAAATACCCTTTATCGCCAACTTGTCCACCACCTTCGGGATAAAAAGGAGTTTGATTAAATACCAATTGATACATTTCACCCTCTTTTTTAGAGGTTACTTTCCGATATCTTTTGATTTTTACATTAGCCTCTAAAGTGTCATATCCCAAAAATTCTTCATCGATACCATCGATTAAAACCGTCCAATCCTCAGTACTCATTTCACTAGCCGCACGTGAACGTTTTTTTTGTTTGGTCATTTCTAATTGAAATCCAGCCTCATCCAGTTTCAATCCTTTTTCGCGAAGTATCAAGGCTGTTAAATCAATCGGAAATCCATAAGTATCATACAGTTCAAAGGCTTTTTCGCCTGAAATGGTGTCAGAATTAGAAGTTTCAACAATTTGATTTAAAAGCACCAAACCTTGATCTAAAGTTCTTAAAAAAGAAAGCTCCTCTTCCCTGATCACATTTTCAATCAAATGTTTTTGGGCTATTAATTCAGGAAAAGCTTCTCCCATTTTTTTGCCCAACACATCAACCAATCGGTATATAAAAGGTTCTTTTTGGTTTAAAAATGTGAAGCTGTATCGAATAGCTCGACGTAAAATTCGCCTAATAACATAGCCTGCACCTGTATTGCTTGGCAATTGTCCATCGGCAATAGAAAAAGCTACGGCCCTTAAATGGTCTGAAACAACCCGTATTGCAACATCTATTTTTTCATCTTTTCCATAATCTGTATCTGTAATCGTTTCAATTTCACGAATGATGGGTGTAAACACATCGGTATCATAATTGGATTGTACGCCCTGCAGTACCATACACAAACGCTCAAAACCCATTCCGGTATCAATATGTTTATGGGGTAAATTCTCTAATGATCCATTGGCTTTACGGTTGTATTGCATAAAAACCAAGTTCCAGATTTCAATAACTTGTGGATGATCTGTATTGATTAAATCCTTACCAGAAATCTTTGCCTTCTCTTTAGCCGACCGAATATCAACATGAATCTCACTACAAGGTCCACAAGGCCCTTGATCGCCCATTTCCCAGAAATTGTCCTTTTTGCTGCCCATTAAAATCCTGTCTTCTGGAACAAACTGTTTCCAAAGTTCAAAAGCCTCAGTATCCATTGAAATCTTATCCTCGTTATTGCCTTCAAAAACAGTGATATAAAGACTATCTTTATCGATTTTGAAAACATCGGTCAACAGTTCCCAAGCCCAAGTAATCGCTTCTTTTTTGAAATAATCTCCAAAACTCCAGTTCCCCAACATTTCAAAAAGGGTATGATGGTAGGTGTCATAACCCACTTCTTCCAAATCGTTGTGTTTACCAGATACGCGTAAACATTTTTGGGTATCGGCAATGCGTTTGCTTTTAGGTTGAGCATTCCCAAGAAAATATTCCTTAAATGGTGCCATTCCAGAATTTACAAACATCAGGGTTGGATCGTCTTTTAACACCATGGAAGCGGATGGAACAATACGATGTGCCTTTTCTTCAAAAAAACTTAAAAATTTAGAGCGGATATCTTGAGATTTCATGTACTTTTAAAGCTAATCTTGTTTCTGTTAAATTACTATTAATGCGAAACAATTTTTATATTTACTCTCCAATTTTATTTTTTTTATTGTGGAGAGCGTGAACCTACATTCACAATATTATCAAAAATATTATAATAATATTTTTGTAGGTTTGTTCGTTTGCATATTGACTTTGGGTAAAATATAGCCCTTTAGTTATGCAAAAATAGTATAAATTGCGACATGAGTAAGGTAAAATATTATTACGATTCTGACACGCTTTCTTACAGAAAAATAGAACGCAAAAAAGCTACTACCATTAAATATGCTGGGGTTTTTATTTTGGCTTCCGCACTTTTTGGATTTTTATTTGTGTTCATCGCCAGCCAATTTGTGCAATCACCCAAGGAAAGAGCTTTGGCGCGTGAGTTACAAAACATGAATCTTCAATATAAATTGTTGAACAAGAGAGTTGATGGGGCCTTTGCTGCTTTGGAAAATGTAGAAGAACGGGACAATACTATTTACAGATTATATTTTGAAGCTAATCCTATTCCCATAGAGCAAAGAAGAGCTGGGTTTGGTGGAATTAATCGCTACAAAAAGTTTGAAGGCTATGACAATTCTCAACTGATAGCCGAAAGCAACAAGCAATTAGACATTCTACAAAAAGCCATAGTGGTACAATCCAGATCGTTGGATGAAGTTGCCAAATTGGCTGCTGATAAAGAAAAGTTTTTAGCCACTATACCAGCCATTCAACCTGTTGACAATTCAAATTTGATCCGAATGGCTTCAGGATTTGGTTATCGAACAGATCCATTTACCAAAGTAAGGAAATTTCATTATGGTATGGATTTTACTTCTCCAAGAGGAACAGCAGTTTATGCTACAGGTGACGGTGTGGTTACGAGAGCCGATAACCGAGCAACAGGTTACGGGAATCATATAACGATCGATCATGGTTATGGCTATGTCTCATTATACGCCCATTTATACAAATACAACGTAAGGCCCAACCAAAAAGTGAAGCGTGGTGATCTGATAGGCTTTGTTGGTAGTACAGGACGTTCGGAAGCACCCCATTTACATTATGAAATCTTTATGGATGGTGAACGCATCAACCCTATTAATTTCTATTACGGTAATTTATCGGCTGAAGAATTTAGCAAACTGTTGGAAAAAGCACAACT
>JBBKXS010000329.1:0-8385 GCA_037969605.1 Flavobacteriaceae bacterium | reverse complement strand
ATTTATATCAGCCTATACCTGCCTGACGGCAGTCAGGAGCGAATTTAGTTTTTAATTCCTCATTTCTAAACTGAAGTTATAAACAATTGTAAACAACATATAAATAATTCCCTTTTTTTAAATTATCTTTAAGTACTTATTATGAGGCATTAACATCAGTTTCAATAACTTTAATCCATAACAACATGAAATTTTTAGTATCCTTTTTTATCTACTTGTCCGCATGTTTTGCGACAGCACAAGACCAAGTGGTGCAATCCAATATTACAGGCTTACTGGGCTACAATCAAGGCCAGATTGCTGCTTTGGCCCAAGAGTTTTCTGATGAGCAATACGACTGGCGACCTGCCGAAGGCGTCAGAAGTGTGAGAGAAACTATTTTACATTTGGCATCTGCAAATTACTTTATAGCATCAGGACTGGGCTTTGCAACTCCCGAGGATGTTGATATGAAAGCCATAGAACAAATTACCGGAAAAGAAAACGTTATTGCTGCATTAAACAAATCCTTTGAATTTGTTAAGGAGAAGCTTGGTCAAATCCCCTCTGCCGATTTTGGAAAGGAAGTTGATCTGGGCTTTATGAAAACAAGCACACTATCTGGAATGTTGATTATTTTGGATCATAGTGGCGAACACAAAGGGCAACTGATAGCCTATGCACGGTCCAATGGTGTTGTTCCACCTTGGAGCAAATAATAGTATAAATAAATATCTAATAACGGCCTTTCGCTTTTTAAGTTAAAGGCTTTGTTGCAATTATAAGCCAATTACTAATCTATTTATCAATTCTTTACAATTATGAGATTTTTAGTATTCCTACTAATAGCGTTTGGTCTTATACTTCAATCCTGTAAGCAAGATAAGACCGTTACTCTTAAAGAACCCACCCCACCCAACTATGGCTGTGTACCACCCACTACAGATGCGGAATGGTATCTAGAGGACAATATCGCGCCTCTTTTGAAGGGCTATGAAGTCATTGACTATCCCATAACAACCAAGGACACTTTAGTACAACGTTATTTTAACCAAGGTATGGCATTAGCTTATGCTTTTAATCATGCCGAAGCTGCACGTTCGTTTTATTATGCAACAAAATTGGATCCTAATTGTGCCATGGCTTATTGGGGTTATGCTTATGTATTGGGACCAAATTATAATGCCGGTATGGAAGACGATAATTACCAAAGAGCCTATGAAGCTATTCAAAAAGCCAAGAGCCTTTCTTCAAATTGCACCCAAAAGGAAATACAATTTATCGATGCCATGGCAAAACGCTATACGGCCGAACCTCCAGAAGACCGAAGTGCTTTGGACCAAGCCTATTCAGCCGCCATGAATCAACTTTATAAAAAATATCCTGATGATACCGAAATTAGTGCTTTGTATGCCGAATCCTTAATGAACCTACATCCTTGGGATCTTAACGAAAAAGATGGTACTGAAAAACCTTGGACTGTTGAAATTGTAGCCCTGTTAGAATCCCTAATTAAAAAGCACCCAAAACATCCCGGTGCACATCATTTTTATATACATGCTGTAGAAGCCTCTAATACTCCTGAACGTTCCAATACATCAGCACAACTCTTTGAAGAGGGTTTGGTTTCAGGTTCCGGTCATTTGTTACATATGCCATCACATACTTATATCAGAACAGGGGAATATCATAAAGGCACACTCGCCAACATTGCAGCGGTAAAAGCGGACAGTACTTATGTGACCACATGTCATGCACAAGGGGCTTATCCCCTTGCCTATTATCCACATAACTACCATTTTATGGCTGCAACGGCAACTCTTGAGGGAAATAGTCATTGGGCAATGGTTGGTGCCAATAAAGTGTCAGAACATGTGCATCCCGACATTATGAATAAACCGGGTTGGGGTACTTTACAACACTATTACACGATTCCATATTACGTTGCGGTAAAATTCAAAAAATGGGACGATATTCTCAAGATGAATCTAAACACCTATGACTTAAAATATCCAAAAGCAGTAAGGCATTATGCCGAAGGCATGGCATATTTGGGAAAAGGCGATTTAAATAAGGCAAAAGCCGAATTGACTGAACTTGAACTATTGTCAAAGGATGAAAGTTTGAAAGAAATTACCATTTGGGATATCAATTCGGTGTATGACTTAGTGCAAATTGCCACAAACGTCTTGAAGGGTGAAATTTTGGCCAAAGAAAAGTACTATGACGAAAGCATTGCTTTGTTAAAAGTTGCCGTGGTTATGGAAGATGCTTTAAATTATAACGAGCCACCAGATTGGTTTTTCTCCATAAGACATCACTTGGGAACTGTTGAAATTGAAGCTGGTCAATATCAAAATGCCATTAAAACTTATAAAGAAGATCTCAAACACTTTCCAAATAATGGTTGGGCACAACATGGCCTAATGGTCGCCTTTGAAAAACTGAATGATGGTGAAAATTTTAAGAAAACAAAGGCTTTATTTGAAAAGTCTTGGGCCTATGCTGATATTCAACTTTAAATTCATGTTAAACTTATAAATAGTCCATCCATAAATTGTGAAAAGGAATAATACCAATATCTTTAGGGTTTATTATTCCTTTCTATTTAAAAATATTAGTATATGAAATTTTTATTAACATTGTTGACTTGCTTATTGCTCTTTCATCCTTTAAATGCGGGTGTTAAATGGGGACCAACCGGTCATCGTACAGTAGGTGTAATCGCAAATCACTACCTCACTTCCAAGGCCAAACGTGAAATAAAAAAATTGCTCAATAGTGAGTCCCTTGCGTTTGTGTCCACTTTTGCAGATGAAATAAAGTCGGATAGACAATACTCAAAATTTTATACCTGGCATTACATTAATATGCCTATGGATGCCGATTACGACACTTCCAAACAAAATCCTGAAGGTGATTTGGTTTCGGGAATTGCTTATTGTAAATCCGTTATCAAGGACAAAAACGCTTCTGATGAAGACAAAGCATTTTATTTGAAACTGTTAGTGCATCTGATTGGCGATTTGCACCAGCCTATGCATATTGGACTTGAAGAGGATAAAGGTGGAAACGATTTTAAAGTACAATGGTTTTATAAAGACACCAATTTGCACAGTGTTTGGGACAGTAAAATGATCGATGATTACGGCATGAGCTTTAGTGAGTTGGCCAAAAATGCGGACTATTTGACCAAAGATCAAATCAAAGAGTTGGAAAAAGGAACCGTGATCGATTGGGTCAACGAAACGCATCAACTTACTAGAACGGTTTATGCTTCAGTAAAAGAGGGGGATAATTTAAGATATGATTATTCGTATAAATATCTAAACGTAGCCCGTAAGCAAATGCAAATTGCGGGAATTCGCCTGGCTAAAACGTTAAACGATTTGTTTTAAAAACAGTTATTCCTTAATTAGTTTTTTTGTCGCTGAACCTTCTGGAGTTTCTAACTTAAGCAAATAGAGTCCAGAAGCAAGAGATTGTGTGTCCAACTCATTAGTCCCAATAAGCAACGCCCCTTTTTTAACTTGCTGACCAAATACATTCGTTAAGGTGTAACTGGCCTCCAGTTGTAGGTCAATATAAAATTTATCCTTTGATGGGTTTGGAAAAACCTTAATTTTCCCTAATTCTAACTCATTTATTCCTAAAGCACAATTTTCATTAAAGTAGGATTGTGGGTCAATATTAAACCATGTAGATGAACTATATGCTGCATTATCAACAGTAATGCAAGTTAAGCTTGGGTTATTAACCATATAAAAATTTCCATCTGGCATAAAACTATTAAATCCGTTTTTCACATTTAAACTTTCCAAGAGATTTCCACCACCCCATATATAACTTAAGGTTGGGTTGTTGCTAAAATCCAAAGATGTCAATTTGTTGTTTACAACATTAATACTTTGAAGTGCTGTATTTTGTGAAACATTTAAACTAGTTAATTGATTATTTACACAATCTAATTGCCTTAAAGCTGTGTTTAGAGTCAAATTTAAAGTTACTAATGGAATATTACGTGTGTTCAAAGCTTCTAAAGCAGTATTATTATCAATATTTAAACTTGTTATCGAAACATCATAACCAAGATCAAGATTCTTTAAATTTATATTTTGAGAGAGGTCTATCCCAGTTAAATAATAGTTATTGTGACAATAAAGATTAATTAAAGCTGTATTTGCACTTAAATCTATAGATGTCATGTTGTTATAAGTACAAGTTAATGATGTTAATGAAGTAAATCCAGACAAACCAGTAAAGTCATTAATATTCAAATTAATTAACCCTAATGTGGTTACTCCACTTATATTTGCAGTGGTCACCAAATCATCATTTGGAATACCGTTGCCCATACCATTGGCCTCTAAATAAGCCTCAAAGTTATTATCTGGGACATAGGTTGTTTGAGAAAAAGAAATTAAAAATGAAATAGATATGGCTACGAAAAAAAATGTTGTCTTCATAAATTAGAATTAATAGTTTAATTAAAATTATGTCATCCAACACAATAAAAACTCCCGAATTATGCCAATATCATAATTCTGGAGTTCTTTTATTTGAAACCTAAACTTTCACAAAAAATAAATTTTATAAGATTATATTATATTGAAGTATTATTCCATATTTTTTTATATTCGGTAGGCGTTTTGCCTGTTAATTTTTTGAAAACTTCAAAAAAAGCAGATTTTGAATTAAATCCTGCTTCAAGACCGATGGCAATAATAGTGTAATTAGAGAATTTAGGGTTCTCTAAATAGCTTTTTGCAGCTTCTACCCTTTTGGCATTAACAATATCAGTAAAATTTGTTCTTAAATCTGATTTAATAATTCGGGACAAATGACCAGGACTAATTTTCATGCTTTCAGCAAATTTCTCTAAAGTTAGATTAGGATTTAAATACATTTTTTGGTCGATCAGAAAATGCTGGAATGTTTTGATGTGGGCATTTTTAAATTCAGCTATTGCAATTGGAGCTGTTTTATCTAAAATATGTTTTCTTAATTGGCTTCGTTCTTTAATAATCCCAAATCTATAAATTCCATTATGTCCCAACCAGTAAATAATTGCGGCAATACCAAGCCAAAGCCCATAATAGGACATAGCCCTCTCTGGATAAATAAGATTGACAAAAGTAATATAAGCCCAAAGTATAGTTAATAAAAGCAAAATCATCACAGTTAACTTTAACCACTTTAATTGAGGCTTTATGAATTCAATCTTAAACGTTTTATTTGCTTTTTCATAAGTGACAAGCAATACAAGTATTAGTAATAAAATAAATAATGACATAAAAATTGATAATAATTCATGAAAAATTACTATGTTCATGAATGTCTGATCTATAAACCTTAAACCAATATTAAATATTAGACATAGCCTAAAGGTGACTACAATTATTAAGAAAAGTAAAAATGGGGTCACTAAAAGCTTATCAAAAACTGAAAGATTTCTTTTAGGATTCAAAAAAAATACAACATGGAAATACAATAAAGGTGCAATTATTGAAGCTAATGGCAAATAAACATAACTGTACATTTCCTTAGAAGTTATCAATCCAATGTCTGGTAAAATATATTGTAAATTACCAAGTGAGTAACTTACAATCATACCAATTAAAAACAAAATACTTTTAGATTTATACCATTTGGAAATAACTACAATTATACCAAAAATAAAGCCCTGAATAATTCCGGTAAGAATTAAAATATTATAAATATTAAAAGTCATTAGCAACTCATTTATAACGAGTTAAAGATATACTTTTTAAGCTAATGATGAATTAATTAAAAAAGTATTTTAAATATGTAAAGCCCTATCCTCAGTGGCTGCCAAAGCCGCCTCCTTGATAGCTTCGGTAAAAGTTGGATGTGCATGAGACATTCTGGAAATATCTTCGGCAGAAGCTCTATATTCCATAGCCACGACAGCTTCCGCAATCATATCGGCGGCACGGGCACCGATCATGTGTACTCCAAGAATTTCATCAGTAGTTTTATCAGCCAATATTTTTACAAAACCATCCAAATCCATACTGGCTCTACTTCTACCTAAAGCACGCATTGGAAATTGCCCAACTTTGTATTCAACCTTATGCTCTTGTAATTGTTCTTCGGTTTGTCCGACAGCTGCAACTTCCGGCCACGTATAAACTACACCGGGAATTAAATTATAATCGATATGCGGTTTTTGTCCCGCCAAAGTTTCAGCAACAAATACACCTTCCTCTTCAGCTTTATGGGCTAACATGGCGCCTTTTACTACATCACCAATTGCATAAATATTACTTGTACTGGTTTGTAAATGATTATTAACTTCAATTTGTCCTCGTTCAGTAATCTTTACCCCCGCAGCTTCTGCATTTAAACCATCAGTATAAGGGCGACGACCCACGGAAACCAAACAATAATCCCCAGTAAAAGTGACTTCTTCACCTTTTTTGTTATCGGCTTTAACTACAACTTGTTTCCCTTTTCGTTCAACAGCTTTTACTTTATGGGAGACATTGATGCTGAATTTTTGCTTTTTCAATACTTTATTCAACTCTTTTGATAAACCAGAATCCATCGTTGGAATGATGCGATCCATAAACTCAACCACAGTGACTTCGGCTCCTAAACGTTTATAAACTTGTCCGAGTTCCAAGCCTATAACTCCACCACCAATGACGATTAAATGTTTTGGTATTTCTGTTAATTTTAAAGCTTCTGTTGAAGTGATAATACGTTCTTTATCAAGACTTATAAAAGGTAAACTTGAAGGTTTGCTTCCTGTGGCTATAATCGTATTTTTGGCTTCAATTTCTGTGGTTTCTTTTCCTTTTATCGTGATATGGGTAGCATCTTTAAAACTGCCCAAGCCTTCATAAACATCAATCTTGTTTTTCTTCATCAAGAAATCGATGCCTCCTGTGGTTTGATCAACCACAGCTTGTTTACGGGCTATCATTTGCTTCAAATTCACCTTAATTTCTCCTGGAATATCAATCCCATGTTCTTCGAAATGCTTTATAGCATCTTCATAATGGTGGGACGAATCCAACAACGCCTTACTTGGAATGCACCCAACGTTCAGGCAGGTGCCACCAAGGGTTGAATATTTTTCTATAATGGCAGTTTTCATGCCCAATTGGGAGCAACGGATTGCTGCTACATATCCTCCAGGACCAGAGCCAATAACGGCTACATCGTATGAATTCATGAGATTGTATTTATTCGAATTTGATTAAAACGATTACAAAAATACGAATGTTTTGTCTTAAGACAAGGAAAATTCAAATGGAATGTTAATCTCGTTTTGCTTTAAGAAATAGATAATATCCCACCCAAACTGAAGCTATTAACATCAGGGCGGAAATGATATCAAACCATAAGGGGCCACTAACTTTATTTGACAGAATTAAATAGGTTGTTTCCACAACAATTAAGATTGAAATAACCTGATGAGGTATTTTTACCGATTTACCAGCTATTAAAGCGGCAATAAATCCAGAAATAACCCCTGCGAGCAATGTTGCTCCTCCTCCTAAAATTAGATCCTGAATTGAAGAAGTTTCCAAATTAACCCCATCAACCAAAACTTCTTGAGCAACCGTTGTTAGAAGGATTAATGCGATTTCTCCAATAACTATGGCAAAAAGGATTTTCAGAATATAGTTAGATTTCATATGCTTTTAATTCAGTCTTTTTTTGTAACAAGAATGAAATCGGTTCATATCCTAAAAGAGATGCACACTTTATCATTTTCAAATTGAAATGTGACTTCAACAGAAGGAGCACATTATATGTAAATCGGTTTTCAGCAATTTTAGGAAGTTGTACTAATATCATATATTTCAACTGCTTAAACTATTCTTGCAAAAGGAACGGAAAGTCACCTTCAAGCATTAAATTGAATAACTAATATAGTTTTATCTGTGTTTCCTTTAAGCCTAAAGACATGAGATAATCTTTAACTTCTAAAGCCTCATCACCTCCTTTATTGGCGTGATGCAATAAAGTAAGGCCGTGTGGCCCTTTGGCATGAAGAATACTTGGTGAAAAGTCTAGCATAGGCTTTATGATATCCATACGACCAAATAATGCTGCAGTAAAAATATTGGCTTGGGCACCAAGATCCAAAAAATACTGAACCAATTCTTTATTGCCAACATGGCTTGCAGCTCCAAAACCCGTTTCAAAATCTCCAAATTTCCAATCGTGTGCTGCATTAAGTAAGTTTGGACGCTCTTCCAAAAGTTCTTTAACACGATCAGGATCGCTATGGGATTTACCTACAAACTCTTGAACCAAAGCTTTATCCAATTGAGGTTCATCTTCAAATTTTTTAAAAGAAAATAATACGGTTGTTGGAATTAATAATGAGGCAATTCCAGCTGATTTAATAAATTGACTACGCTGCATGAT
>JBBKXS010000328.1:0-5568 GCA_037969605.1 Flavobacteriaceae bacterium | reverse complement strand
TTTTTTAATAATAAGTAAAACGTCTTACTTTGGCAATATATTTTGCTAGCCTTATTACCTGATGACTATAACCATATTCGTTATCATACCATATATAAAGTACCACATGTTTTCCTTCTGGTCTTACAATGGTTGCTTTACTATCATAAATTGAAGGAGCAGAACTGCCAATAATATCACTGGACACCAATTCATCCCTCATTTCGTATTTAATTTGTTCTACTAGATTGCCTTCCAATGCATACTTTTTCATGGTGGTGTTCATTCCTTCTTTAGAAGTTGGCTTATCCAATTCTAAATTCAAAATAGCCAAGGAACCATTTGGAACAGGGACTCTAATGGCATTGGAAGTAAGTTTCCCTTCTAGTGAAGGCAATGCTTTTGCGACCGCACTTCCTGCACCAGTTTCGGTAATGACCATATTTAATCCTGCAGCTCTTCCACGACGGTATTTGCTGTGAAAATTATCCACCAAATTTTGGTCGTTTGTATAGGCATGAATGGTTTCTAAATGTCCACTAGTCACTCCAAATGTTTCTTCTACTGCCTTTAAAATTGGTGTTATAGCATTGGTTGTACAGGATGCTGCTGAAAAAATATTTACCTCATCTGGTTTATGTTCAATATGATTGACCCCATATACAATATTTGGTATTCCCTTACCAGGTGCGGTCAATAGTACTTTTTCTACGCCTTTGGATTTTAAATGACTGCTTAAAGCCTCTTTATCCCTAAAAGCCCCAGTATTATCAATAACCAATGCATTTTTAATACCATATGTTGTATAATCAATATCTTCAGGAGCATTGGCAGAAATGATATTAACCGTTGTGCCGTTAATAATCATAGCGCTGTTTTTGACATCTATAGTTACAGTCCCTGAAAAATCTCCATGAACAGAATCGTTTCGAAGTAATGATGCTCTTTTTTCCAATGTGGTTGGATTAATGTCTCCACGAATTACAATGGCTCTTAAACGCAACTGATTTCCTTTACCTGTTTTGGCCATTAATTCTCTTGCCACTAAGCGTCCAATTCTGCCAAAGCCATATAAAATAACATCCTTGGGTTGTATCGTACCATTTTTTCTGGCGTCCTTAAGTTTTTCAGAAACAAAGGCCATAGCATTGCCAAGCTTTTGATCTTCCAACTGAAATTCATAGGTTAATTTACCAATATCCAGTTTTGCAGGGGGCAAGTCTAAAATTTTAATGGCTTGGGCAATTTCAACAGAATCAAAAATAGAAATAGGTTTTTGTACAAATGCACCTGCATACTCATGAAGGTTTAAAATATCACTGACATTTTTATCAATCAATTGGTTTCTAAAGAGGACCAGTTCAATTGATTTGTCGTACCAAAGATCGCTTACAATTTTAATGAATTCAACCGTTGCACGTCTTCTGTCTGATTGGAAAGCCAGCTCTTTTTCGTAAATTTTATTTAAAGGCATTTCTTAAAATTATGAGTTTTTTTAAATTTGGTGCAAAAGTAATATATTTCAAACGTTTTCGTAGAATAAATTGACCATAAAAAACCCTTCAACAGGATAAACTATTGAAGGGTTCTTTTTCTAAACTATGGAAAGTTTATCTCCAAAAGAAATTTTCCTTTTGGCCTTTTTTATTAATGATCTCAAATTTTAAAGGCTCATCTGCCGATTTATTATCAATAATCCGCTGTGCCTCTTCAATGGAATTGACTTCTATATCATTAATAGCCGTAACAATACAACCTTCTTCAATACCGTTGGCTTTCCAATTACGGGCATATTGTCCATTCAATTGAGCTATTTTAATTCCGTTTTTTGTTTTGTATTTTCTTAAATCCTCCTCCCTAGCGTTTTTTACACGACCTAAAATAGGTAAGTCTGCAGTACTGTTTTTAACCAAAGTTACAGGGATTTCTTTTAGTTCATTATTTCTTGAAATCGTGACTTTGACCACATCATTAGGTCTTTTGGTGGTTAAATAGCCACTCAAATCAGAGAATTTTGAAATTGCAACGTTGTCAATCTTTTTAATAATATCTCCACTTTTAATACCTGCTTTTTCAGCACCTGAATCTTCTTCAACCGTGCTGATATAAAACCCCTCTGTTTCTTCAACTCCAAATTGTTCAGCTGCAGCCCCATTTAAAGATCCACCTGTAACACCTAAAATTCCTTTTTGAACATTCCCAAACTCCATGATATCCTCAACTACTTTTCTGGCAATGTTGCTCGGTACGGCAAAGGAATATCCTATATACGAGCCAGTTTGTGATGAGATGGCTGTGTTGATGCCAATGAGGTCACCATTAACATTGACCAAGGCACCTCCAGAATTTCCTGGGTTAACTGCTGCATCGGTTTGGATGAACGATTGTGCGTTTCTGCCCGATAAATCCCGAGCTTTGGCACTTATAATTCCAGCAGTAACAGTTGAAGTTAAATTAAAAGGATTTCCAACCGCCAAAACCCATTCACCTATTTTAGCTTGATCAGAATCTCCAAACGTCATATAAGGGAGATCTTCGCTTGCATCGATTTTTAATAACGCGATATCCGTTTTTTCATCTGATCCAATAATTTTGGCTTCATAAACCTTATTGTCATTAAGGGTAATTGAAAGTTGTTTAGAGCCGTCGATAACATGATTGTTTGTGATGATGTATCCATCTGGAGAAATGATGACACCACTTCCTGTTCCTATTTGGGCGCGTTCAGATTTTCTTCCCAAAAACAAATCTTCCAAGGACGATGGAGTAGAGACTATAGCTGTGTTTTTAACATGCACCACAGCATGTATAGTCTTATCGGCTGCAGTGACAAAATTTGGATTTTCGGTATTGATTAAACTTGTGGCTTTTACATCATATCTAGTTGGAACAAAATAAGATTGTTCGGTCTTCGAGCTATCCGCAATTACAGGGTCTTTTTCAAGAAATAATTTGTAGGCAGATAAGGTTATGACACCACCTAAAACGGAAACTAAAACTAAGGTAAGAATCTTTTTCATCGACATTAAAGTTTAGGGTTCTAATATTATATTAACGATTAAAATTAATTATTTATTGAATTCATTTAATAGGTTTAACGATTTTTAACTTCAACTTTAACGCCTATTTAACACTACAAAAAACAAGGTATTATTCCTATATTTGCTTTTAATATGAAATTACAGTTTTTTAAATACCAAGGAACGGGAAATGATTTTGTAATGATCGATAATCGTCAAAACAAATTCAATAAAAAAGACACTAAACAAATTGCCTGGTTATGTGACCGACGATTTGGCATTGGTGCCGATGGTTTGATTCTCTTGGAACCCCATGATACCCTAGATTTTAAAATGGTGTATTACAATTCTGATGGTAACGAGAGTTCCCTGTGTGGTAATGGAGGGAGATGCATCACGGCATTTGCAAAACATTTGGGAATGATTGATAATAAAGCTGCTTTTGAAGCAATTGATGGTGTACATCAGTCTTCCATTGAAGATGATATTGTAAAATTGCAAATGCAAGACGTAAATACCGTTGAAAACTATAAAAGTCACGTTTTTTTAAATACGGGTTCTCCTCATCATGTACAACTTGATAGGCATTTAAAAGAACTGGATATCAAAAGAGAAGGTGCCAAAATTAGATATGGTAAACCTTATAATGCAGCTGGAAGTAATGTGAATTTTGTAAACAAAATTGCAAATGACATTTTCGCTGTTAGAACTTATGAACGCGGTGTTGAAGACGAAACCTTGTCCTGTGGTACAGGGGTCGTTGCGGTTGCTTTGGCCATGCATTATATAGGAGAAACCGAAAAAAATCTGGTGACCTTGCAAACCCCTGGTGGAGATTTGAAAGTTTCTTTTGAAAAACATCTTGATTCTTACAAAAATATTTGGCTCATGGGTCCAGCCATTCAAGTTTACAAAGGAGAAATTGAATGTTGACACTTAAGGGAAAACATATTTATTTACGTGCTTTGGAGCCTGAAGATTTGGATTTTGTTCACCATGTAGAGAATGACGAAACCAATTGGGAAATAAGTAATACCATTACGCCCTTTTCCAAATATGTCATTACTGAATATTTAGCTAATGCCCATAAGGATATTTTTGAAGTCAAGCAATTGCGCTTGGTGATTTCCAATACCAAAAATATGGCCATTGGCATGATCGATCTATTTGATTTCGATTTTAAAAACAAAAGGGCAGGCGTTGGCATTATAGTCAAAGCAACTGACGATAGGAAAAAAGGTTACGGTAGCGAAGCATTGGAATTGTTGACCCAATATTGTATGGCACATTTGAATTTACATCAGCTGTATTGTAATATTTCGGAAGAAAACGAGGCCAGTTTGAAGTTGTTTCAAAATCAGGGTTTTGAAATCGTCGGATTAAAAAAGGATTGGAATTATAGTCACAAAGTCTTCAAAAATGAATATTTATTGCAACGCATACTCCATTAAATGTATATAAAGAAACTCCTTTGGGCCATTGCCCTAATTGGTATTGTCATTGCAGCGTATTTTGCATACTTTGTTTATAGTACCATGTTTAAACCCATCACGGCGTTTAATAATGAAGAAGCGTATATCTATATACCTACCAATGCCAATTATAATGACGTGCGATCGCAGCTGGAACCTTTATTGATTGATATTAAGAAGTTTGATGCCCTAGCAAAACAAAAAAAATATAATGCCAATATCAAAGCAGGGAAATATGCCATAAAGAAGGGAATGAACAATAATGATATTATCAATTCCATAAGAAGTAACAACCTTCCTATTAAAGTGGCCTTTAACAATCAGGAAACCTTGGAAAATTTGGCTGGACGCATTGCCACACAAATTGAAGCGGATAGTTTGTCTTTATTAGGTGTGATAACCTCTGAAAACTTTTTAAAAACTAATGGATTTGAAGCCAAAACAGCTTTGGGTATGTACATTCCCAACAGTTATGAGTTTTTTTGGAATACGTCGGCGGAACAGTTTAGAGATCGCATGCTCAAGGAATATCACCGTTTTTGGAACGAATCCCGAATAGCAAAAGCCAAAGAGCTGAATTTATCACCGAATCAGGTTATTACCCTTGCTTCCATTGTTCAAAAAGAAACGGCAAAAGTGGATGAGAAAGCCAGAGTCGCTGGTGTGTATATCAACCGGCTTAAAGTTGGCATGCCGTTGCAGGCAGATCCCACGGTCATATACGCCATTAAGGAACAATCTGGAGATTTTAAACAAATTATAAAACGTGTTCTTTATAAAGATTTGGTGCTGGAATCACCTTACAATACCTATAAATATGTGGGATTACCTCCAGGACTCATTACCATGCCGGATATTTCTTCCATAGACGCAGTACTCAATTACGAAAAGCATGATTACTATTATTTTGTGGCCGATGTTACCAATTTTGGTTACCATAAGTTTGCAAAAAACTTATCGCAACATAACAGAAATCGAGATGAATATGTGCGTTGGATCAATCAACAAGGCGTAAACAGATAGGCGTGAACTACAGTTTAAAACACCTTTTATTTGTTTTACTTGTTTCTGTGTCTTCGTTTTCACAATCAAAACTT